>NZ_JBQAGB010000004.1:0-303972 GCF_051916145.1 Bacillus cereus group sp. MYBK245-2
TTAAACTTCCTTCCAATACACGTTTAAAAAGGAGGATTCAGAGGGCCGAGCAGATCGAGACACGTATGCTAGGAGGAGCGCAGTGTAGCGTTACTACTCGAGCACCGGACTAGCATACGTAACGACGAGATGCGACAGCCATCTGAACCGGACTTTTTAAACAACCTCTCAAAAAAAGTCTAGATGGTATTAGTATAACCATCTAGACCCTATTCTTACTTCTCTTCTTTTAAGCTTAATTTTAAGTTTAACTCTTCAAGCTGTGCTTCTGCAACTGGGCTTGGAGCTTCTGTTAATAAGCAGCTTGCGCTTGCTGTTTTTGGGAATGCAATTGTATCACGAAGGTTTGTACGACCTGCAAGTAACATAACAAGACGGTCTAAACCTAATGCAATACCACCGTGTGGTGGAGTACCGTATTCGAATGCTTCTAATAAGAATCCGAATTGCTCTTGCGCTTCTTCTTGTGAGAATCCAAGTGCTTTGAACATTTTTTCTTGTACGTCACGCTCGTAAATACGAAGTGATCCACCACCAAGCTCGTAACCGTTTAATACAAGGTCATATGCTTGTGCACGTGCTTTTTCTGGTGCTGTTTCTAATAGCTCAACATCTTCACGGAATGGCATTGTGAATGGGTGGTGAGCTGCGAAGTAACGATCTGCATCTTCATCATACTCAAGAAGCGGCCAATCCGTTACCCATAGGAAGTTATATTTACTTTCGTCAATTAACTCAAGCTCTTTACCTAGACGTAAACGAAGTGCACCTAAGCTATCTGCAACAACGCTCTTCTTATCTGCTACGAATAGTAATAAATCACCAGCAGTAGCTTCTAATGTAGTCATTAACACGTTTGCATCTTCTTCACCGAAGAATTTCGCGATCGGTCCTTTTAAGCCGTCTTCTTCCACTTTAAGCCAAGCTAAACCTTTTGCACCGTATACTTTTACAAATTCAGTTAATGCATCGATGTCTTTACGAGAGTACTTGCTCGCAGCACCTTTTGCATTAATTGCTTTTACTTGTCCGCCGCTTTCTACAGCACTTGTAAACACTTTAAATCCACAACCTGCTGCAAACTCAGATAAGTCTGTTAGTTCCATTTCAAAGCGTGTATCTGGCTTATCAGAACCGTAACGAGCCATTGCATCAGCGTAAGTCATACGAGGGAATGGTGCACTAATCTCTACACCTTTCGCATCCTTCATAACTTTCGTCATCATGCGCTCCATCATATCTAAAATTTCTTCTTGTGTTAAGAATGAAGCTTCAATATCGATTTGCGTAAATTCTGGCTGACGGTCCGCACGTAAATCTTCGTCACGGAAACAGCGTGCTACTTGATAGTAACGCTCAAATCCGCCGACCATAAGAAGCTGTTTAAATAGCTGTGGAGACTGTGGTAACGCATAGAATTCACCGTCATGTACACGGCTTGGTACTAAATAGTCACGAGCCCCTTCTGGCGTGCTCTTCGTTAAAATTGGTGTTTCTACTTCTAAGAACTCTTCTGTATCTAAGAAATTACGAATTGTTTTTGTTACGTCATGACGCATTTTGAATGTATTGAACATTACAGGACGACGTAAGTCTAAATAACGATATTTTAAACGCACATCTTCTGATGCATCTGTATCATCAGCAATAATGATTGGCGTTGTTTTCGCTGCGTTTAATACGTTTACCTTTGTTGCTTGTACTTCAATACGACCAGTTGCCATATTGTCATTAATTGCGCCTTCACCACGCTCAACAACTGTACCTTCTACGTGTAATACGTATTCGCTACGAATTGTTTCTGCTACTTCTAGCGCTTCTTTTGATGTTTCTGGGTTAAATACAACTTGTACGATACCTGTACGGTCACGTAAGTCGATAAAGATTAACCCACCTAAATCACGGCGTTTTTGTACCCAACCTTTTAATTGAACTGTTTGTCCAACTGCTTCTACTGTTACTTTTCCACATGCATGTGTTCTTTCAGCCACTGTAAGTTCCCCCTATATTAATTTCTCTGCTACGTATGAAGCAAATACATCTAACGCCACTTCTTCTTGTTCGCCTGTTGCCATATCTTTTAAGTTAATGATGCCTTTATCTAGCTCATCTTCCCCTAATACAGCTACAAATTTCGCTTTTAGACGATCTGCTGATTTAAATTGTGCTTTCATTTTGCGGTCTAAATAATCTTTTTCAACTGATAATCCAGCTTTACGAAGATCAAACGCAACTTTTGCAGCATGGTCTTTCGCTTTTTCACCAAGCGCTACAACGTAACAATCAATGCTATGTTCAATTGGTAATTCAATGTTTTCAGCTTTTAGCGCCATAATTAAACGTTCAATACTCATCGCAAAACCGATACCTGGCATTTCTGGTCCACCGATTTCTTGTACAAGTCCGTTGTAACGTCCACCACCGCTTAATGTAGTAATAGCACCGAAACCTTCTGCTTCACTCATAATTTCAAAAACAGTGTGCTGGTAGTAGTCTAAACCACGTACTAAGTTCGGATCTTTTTCAAATGGAACATCCATCATCGTTAATAGTTCTTGAACTTTTTCGTAGTATACTGCTGAATCTTCATTTAAGTATTCTGTAATAGATGGTGCTGTTCCCATTAATTCATGGTTACGGTCCTTCTTACAATCTAAAATTCGAAGAGGGTTCTTTTCTAAACGAGATTGACAGTCAGAACAGAACTCACCGATACGTGGCTCAAAGTGTGCGATTAACGCATCACGGTGCGCTTGACGGCTCGCCGCATCACCTAAGCTGTTTAATACAACTTTAATATTTTTTAAGCCCATGCCGCGATAAAACTCTACAGCAAGTGCAATTACTTCTGCATCAATTGCAGGGTCGTTACTACCGATTGCTTCAATACCAAATTGTACGAATTGACGATAGCGACCTGCTTGCGGTCTTTCGTAACGGAACATTTGACCGATATAATATAATTTCGTTGGTTGTGTTGCGTCACCGAACATTTTATTTTCAACGTAAGAACGTACAACAGGTGCAGTACCTTCTGGACGTAATGTTAAACTACGCTCTCCACGATCTTGGAATGAGTACATTTCTTTTTGTACGATATCTGTCGTATCACCAACACCACGTAAAAATAGCTCCGTGTGTTCAAAAATTGGTGTACGAATTTCTTTATAATTGTAACGACGGCAAATTTCGCGTGCTTGCCCTTCGATATACTGCCATAACTCAACAGTGCCTGGAAGAATATCTTGCGTTCCGCGTGGGATTTGAATAGACATATTCAGTTCCTCCTCAAATTGTTTTAATCTTAATAAAAATAAAAAAACTCCCGCCTCTACTGTTTGAACAGTAGGGACGAGAGTATTATACCCGTGGTGCCACCCTAATTGAAGCACGTATGCTTCCACTTTTTTAATAACGCTTAAATGTGCGTTCATCCCTACTAAGCGTATATGCCGTTCAAGTTGAAACCTCTAGAGTGTCATTCAATCAGTCATCATGTAGAAATGTTTTCAGCCTAAGACATTTCTTCTCTTTCCATGTGTGTCTCATTTACTCTTCTCTATCAACGGTTATATTCATATGTAAATATAAAATTACTATACGTTTGTTCAGTAGGATTGTCAAGTGCTCTAAGAGCGTTCAATCTGCTTCTTTAGACGCTTTACATCTTGAAGAGAAATGCCAAACTCAGAAGCAAGCTCCATCGAAGTATTGTTTTGCTCTTTTGAAATAAAATCATGAAAATTTACGTTAAACAGTTGATTTGCACCATTTGTAACAGAATGCCCTTTTTCATTCATACGCATACGTATATCCCTCACATTCAATATGGATGTTTTACTTTTTATTGTTCCATATTGATTAGAGAGTTATACATAAACGAAAAAGCTATTGACTCAAAATAAACATTAGTATTATTGTATTTATAATAATTGGCCAGTCCACTCGCTAGCATATGATGCTTCAAATGAATATAACAACACTGCAATACCTAGCCCAAATACGATCATTTCTAACATTACATGTAATATACCTTGCACTTCCCTTTCTTCCACAGGAAATAAAGCATACATTAAACTACTTCTACACACTGATTCAATATACGAACCAACGCCTCTGGATTAGTTTCCATTACCCAATGCCCACCAACTTCAATAGAAAAAACTTTCCATTTTCTATCCCTTGCTTTTTTTGCTGATTCTAAAAAGATAGGCGTCATTGGCCAATGTTCTGGATTATCCTTTACTTCTACGTATATATGGGGTATAAGTTGCGCTTTAGAGTTTTTTATTTCAACCGATTGTGTAAAAGCCAACAATGACATCGCTGATTTTTTTTCATCTATTGTATTTCTAGGAAGAACACGCCATCCTTCCCCGTATACTTTTACTTCTTCTATAAAATGTGCGGCCATTTCCGGCCCAGAAATATCCATAACAGAATCACCATTTTCCGGAAGCATTGCATCCACGTATACTAGCTCTTTAATAAACTCGGGAATCTCTTCTGCTACACCTGTAATTACCATACCAGAATAACTATGCCCTACTAAAATTACATCTCTTAGACCCTCATATTTAATAGTATTAACAATGTCTTGAATAAATGTTTTCAGCCCTATATTAGGTTGCATAAGATGTGTTCGTTCCCCAAGTCCAGTTAATGTAGGAGTATATACACTATGACCCCTTTCCCTTAAAAGTTTAGCTAGTTTTTTCCAAACATAACCGCCATCCCATGCTCCATGAACGAGTACAAATGTTTCCATAAAATTTACCTCCCATAATCCCCCGATTATATCGTTTATTTTCTTAACTATCATAACAATAACTAGCAAAATATACCATTAAAAACCACAAAAGAAGAGAGGGGCTCATCCCCTCTCTTCTTCAGCAACACTATTTACTTTCCACAATTAAGGTCACCGGACCATCATTGATTAAAGAAACATCCATCATTGCTCCGAACTTCCCTGTTTCTACATGCAATCCTTGCTTACGTACTTCTTCATTAAAGAAATCATATAAACGCTCTGCATAGTCAGGTTTGGCAGCATCCATAAAGTTTGGACGTCTTCCCTTGCGGCAATCTCCGTATAATGTGAATTGCGAAATGGATAGAACTTGTCCTTCTACATCAAGTACAGAATGATTCATCTTTCCACTCTCATCTTCAAAAATACGTAAGTTCGCAATTTTTTCTGCAATGTAAGTTGCATCTTTTTCTGTATCTTCATGCGTAATGCCAACTAGTAATGTTAAACCGAACGGAATTTGTCCTACGATCTCACCGTCTACTGTGACAGACGCTTCCTTTGATCGTTGTAAAACAACTCTCATCTTTTCTACACTCCCTATTAATGCATCATGCGTCGTACTGCATAAATTTCTGGAACACGTTTAATGCGTTCTACTACTTTTTTCAAGTGTTGTAAGTTACGAATAGAGATTGACATATTAATTGTCGCCATCTTATTACGGTCACTTCTACCAGAAACTGCCGAAATGTACGTTTTCGTCTCTGTAACAGCTTGTAATACTTCATTTAATAAACCACGGCGATCGTAACCTGAAATTTCAATATCAACGTTATACTCAATTTCTTTTTCAGGGCTACCTTCCCACTCTACTTCTAATAAACGTTCTATAGCTTCTTCTGTATGAACATTTACACAGTCACGGCGGTGAATCGATACGCCTCGGCCTTTCGTAATATACCCAACGATATCATCACCAGGTACTGGGTTACAGCATTTTGATAAACGAATTAATAAATTATCTGCACCACTTACTTTAACGCCAGAATCCCATTTTCGAATTTTCATCGGTTTACGAACTTCTTTAACTTCAACAATCTCTTCTTCTTCACGTTGCTTACGGAACTTGTCCGTTAGTCGCGTAACAATTTGCGATGCAGTGATGCCATTATATCCAACTGCCGCAAACATATCTTCTTCATTTGCAAAGTTGAATTTTTCAGCAACTCGTTTTAAATTATCAGGAGCTAACACTTCTTTCATCTCATACTCTAGGCTACGCACTTCTTTCTCAACAAGTTCACGGCCTTTTTCAATATTTTCATCTCTACGTTGTTTCTTAAAGAACTGACGTATTTTGTTTTTTGCATGAGATGTTTGAGCAAGTTTCACCCAATCTTGACTTGGTCCATACGAATGTTTCGATGTTAAAATCTCAATGATGTCACCTGTTTTTAATTTATAATCAAGTGTCACCATTTTCCCGTTTACTTTTGCACCAATTGTTTTATTTCCAATTTCTGAATGCACACGATATGCAAAGTCAATTGGAACAGATCCAAGTGGTAATTCCATTACATCGCCTTTCGGTGTAAAGACGAATACCATGTCAGAGAATAAATCAATTTTTAATGACTCCATAAACTCTTCTGCATTAGAAGCTTCATTTTGCCATTCTAATATTTGACGGAACCATGTAAGTTTCTTCTCTAATGTACCTGCTGTTTCTGCTGTTTTTCCTTCTTTATACGCCCAGTGTGCCGCGATCCCGAATTCTGCGATCTCATGCATTTCTTTCGTACGAATTTGCACTTCAAGCGGATCACCTTTCGGCCCAATTACAGTCGTATGAAGAGATTGATATAGATTTGCTTTCGGCATTGCAATATAATCTTTAAAACGACCTGGCATCGGCTTCCAGCACGTATGAATAATTCCAAGTACTGCATAACAATCTTTAATACTATTTACAACGACACGTACAGCTAATAAATCATAAATTTCATTGAACTGTTTATTTTGCAGTGCCATTTTACGATAAATGCTGTAAATATGTTTTGGTCTTCCAGAAATTTCAGGTTGAATTGCAACTTCATCTAATTTCTCACGAATACCAGTCATTACTTCCTCTAAATACTCTTCACGTTCTGCACGTTTACGCTTCATTAAATTTACAATACGATAATATTGCTGTGGATTTAAGTAGCGAAGTGACGTATCCTCTAGCTCCCATTTAATAGTACTAATTCCGAGTCTATGTGCTAAAGGTGCAAAGATTTCTAACGTTTCATTCGCAATGCGACGCTGCTTCTCTTGAGGCAAATGTTTCAATGTACGCATGTTATGAAGACGATCGGCTAGTTTAATTAAAATAACTCGAATATCTTGAGCCATTGCAATAAACATTTTGCGATGGTTTTCTGCTTGTTGTTGCTCATGAGATTTATATTTAATCTTTCCGAGCTTTGTCACACCATCGACAAGCATAGCAATTTCTTTATTAAATTCCCGTTCAATATCTTCTAATGTAATCTCTGTATCTTCTACTACATCATGTAAGAAACCTGCTGATACTGTAGCTGGATCCATGTGTAAATCAACTAAAATACCTGCAACTTGAATTGGATGAATAATGTATGGTTCACCCGATTTTCTGTATTGTTCGCTATGCGCATCGCGTGCATATTCATAGGCACGTGCTACTAGCTCAATATCTTCATCCACTAAATATTGACTTGCTTTCTCGAGTACCTGTTCAGCTGTTAGTACCTGCTCATTTGCCATCGAATCACCTTTTATTGAAAATTGACTTTATCTTTATTGAATAGAATAAATTATATTCTATCATTATAACCCAATGATTGTGAATTGTGAAAAGGAAAAGATTTTACTGACATTTCACTATAATTTTTTGTTCAATTATACAAAAGTACCCGCTCCTCTCCAAGAGATTCACGGGTACTTTTTATCACCGTAGTTTTACCTATATAGTGATTAGTATTTTTCTAATACTAATACATCGTAACCATCTAACATTTTACGACCATCTAAGTAAGTAAGTTCTACTAAGAATGCAATTCCTGCTACAACTCCGCCTAGCTCTTCAACTAACTTAATTGTCGCTTCAATTGTTCCACCTGTAGCTAATAAGTCATCTGTAATTAATACGCGTTGACCTGGTTTAATTGCATCTTTATGGATCGTTAAAACGTCTTTACCATATTCTTTACCGTAGTCAACTGTAATTACTTCACGTGGTAATTTTCCTAATTTACGAACTGGCGCAAATCCTACTTCTAATGCATAAGAAACTGGGCAACCGATAATGAAACCACGAGCTTCTGGTCCTACTACAAGATCGATGTCTCTCTCTTTTGCATACTCAACGATTGCATCTGTTGCTGCTTTGTATGCTTTACCGTCGTTCATTAACGGTGTAATGTCTTTAAACACAATACCTTCTTTCGGATAATCCGGTACAATTGCGATATGTTGCTTGAAATCCATATTTCTGAATCCTCCTCAGATCTAAAAGGTTTGTAAATACAAATCCTTTACCCTAACTGTTCTACTTCTTTATGATTACGAATCGTTTCAAACCATGTATATAGTTGCTGATATGTGCTATAAACCAATTCTTTTTCTAATTGTAAGTGGTTCATTTTCTCACGATATGTGCTCGATTCAATTAAATCACGCTTTTGTTTTTTATCTGCCATAAAAATGACGCCATCTTTTATTGTAACAAATTCTAACTCAAAAAACACCTGTGTCATGAAATTTACTGTATCTTTTGACCAACCTTTATGTTGACATAGTTGTTCTCCATATTGTCTTAAAGAAAATGGTGATTTTTGGCTCAAGAACGAATAGTACCATTTAAAATGTTCTCTCGTTGGAACAGTACTAAATAAATGATTATTCTCTTGATAAAATAGTGTATAAATTCGCGACGGGAATCCTACTTTAAATAGCTCTCTTAATTCATCTGTCCCTTTTGGTAAATCAAGTAATACGATGTATTGATCATCTAACTCGGTCACTTCTGATGCATGCATCATATGCTCTTTATAGTCTTCTAAAGAAAATTTATTCAATACCTCTTCAGAAAAATACACCATCGTGATTTTCCCTTTCGGAAGTTCTGCTAAATTTGCTTCTACGTTACGCATACTACGCCAATCGAATAATTGCCATGCCTCTACAGCAATATCTTGTACCATTAATTGCGGCTTCTTAAAATTATTCCATTCATTGATAGACGCTTCTCCTATTACAGATACTTTTGCAACTGGAGAAATTTCTTTCGCGTACGCACCAAAACCGAATCCAATTGTATCCAATGTTGCTTGTCCATCACGAAGAGACATCTTTAAATGAGAACCATCTGATCCGATTGCACGAATACTTTCTAACTCCGCATCTTTCACTGCAATACGTGGCTTTGGATTTCCAACACCAAATGGCGCTAACTTTTGCATATCTTCAATTGCTGCAAGTGTTACGTCCTCCACTTTGCAAAAAGCATCGACAGCTGTAATTGGAATAAAATCTTCTTCTGTTAAAATTGTATCTGCCTGTTCATTTAAACGGCGGCGTAATTCATCTACATCATTCATATGTAGCGTCATTCCCGCTGCCATCGGATGTCCTCCGAAGTGTGGCAATAACTCTCTACAATCTGACAAGTTTGCAAACAAATCAAATCCTGCAATACTACGCGCTGAACCTTTTGCAGTTTCTTTTACAGGATCAATGCATAATACAATCGTTGGACGATAAAAACGTTCAACTAATTTAGAAGCGACAATTCCAATTACACCTGGATTCCATCCTTCTTTTGCAAGCACTAATACTTTATTGTCTTCAGGAGGGAAATTCGTTTCCACTTCAGCGATAGCTTCTTCTGTAATTTGCTTTACAATATCTTTTCGCAGTTTGTTCAGCTCATCAATTTCTTCAGCCAGCTCTTTCGCTTCTTCGGGATCCTCTGATAATAAAAGATGTACAGCCGGCGTTGCATCTTCTAAACGTCCAACTGCATTAATACGAGGTGCGATTGAGAAGGCAATACTCTCTTCTGTAATTTCACTTTGCGAAACGTTAGCAACTTTAAATAGCGCCTTTAGTCCGATATTTTTCGTCATACGCATATGTTTTAAACCGCGCTTCACTAGCAATCTATTCTCACCGTGAAGTGATACTAAATCGGCTACCGTACCAATTACTGCAATTTCTAATAAATGTTCTGGCACACGGCCCAGTAGTGCATGTGCAACTTTAAACGCAACACCTACACCAGCTAAATAGTGAAACGGATACACACCGCCATCTAATTTCGGATGAATAATCGCAAGTGCTTCTGGCAATTCTGGTGGTGGCTCATGGTGATCTGTAATAATTAGATCTATCCCCAGTTCCTTCGCTACCTTCGCTTCATGTACAGCTGCGATACCAGTATCGACAGTAATAATGAGTGAAAATCCTGCGCTATGCGCCCAACGAAATGCTTCTTCATTCGGTCCATAACCTTCTGTAAAACGGTTTGGGATATAAAATTCTACGTCTGCACCTAATTCTTGTAAGGCAATATATAAAACAGTTGTACTACTTACTCCGTCCGCATCGTAGTCACCAAATATTAATATTTGCTCTCCATTTTGAATCGCCTTATTTACACGTTCTACCGTTCTATCCATTCCTTCTAATAAAAACGGATCATGAAATTCTTGATTTTCTGTATTTAAAAAATCTAAAATCTTATCTTCTGTATCTAGTCCTCTACCGAGGAATAACGAAACGACAAGTGGTGATAATTGTAATTTACTTGCTAATTCACTCACTCGCTCGCTATTATATTCTTTTTCTTTCCAACGCGTCTTCGGTTGTAACACGAAATCACCCCTTAACCTGTTCATTATACAAGACAGATTAAGGGGTGACAATATCATGCAAACTACGATGTAATATCTGTATACTAAAATGCTACTAATGTTTAATTTGGAGAATACGGATTTATATGTACAAATACATTTTGTACGTTATCTTGCAGCATAAGCGTTTCTTTCACACGCTTTCCAATGCGATGCCCTTCTTCTACAGTAATATATGGATCTACAGAAACTTTAATATCTACAATAACGTAATGACCATGCTCCCTTGCATATAACGAACCGATTTTTTTCACACCATCTATTTGAAGTACTGCTTCTCTAAGCGGAACAACATCTTCCTCATGAAGAACATGATCCAGCGTTGCATGAATTGCTTCTGCCCCAATACTCCATGCCATTTTTGCAACAAGAAGTGAAACAAATAATCCTGCAATTGGATCGGCATATACAAGCCAATCTAACCCGAACTTACCACCAATAATCGCTGCACAAATACCGATTAAAGCTGCAATTGAAGAAAACACATCCGAACGGTGCTCATATGCATTTGCAATAATTGCATCGCTATTTACCCTTTTCCCTAATCGAAATTTATATTGAAACATTCCTTCTTTCACAATAATCGAAAGAACAACAGCAAAAATCGTAATTCCCTTCGGCGGTTCTAGTTCCTGCGAAAAAGCTTTTATGGACGAAATCGCTATCTCGATTCCCACAATAAATAATAATACTGCAACAATAATCGCTGAAATCGATTCCGCTTTACCGTGACCATACGGATGATCTTCATCGGGCGGCTGCTTTGCTGCTCGTAATCCAAACAGTACAGCTAGCGAACCAATTACATCTGATGCAGAATGCACAGCATCCGCTAATAGCGCTTTACTGTTCCCAATATAACCAATTACCGCTTTTATGATTGCTAATATAATATTACCAACGATCCCGACAATAGCACCAAACTCGGCCTGTTTAAAACGTTCATCTTTTTCCATCATTAAAATCCCTTCTTTTCTTAACCTATCTTTTTATCCCACTTTAATGGGCAGTAAGACCCCTACCTCAAAATTCAGTGAAAGCAAAAAATTTAGGTGGGGGTCGGGCTGCCCATAAAAGTCCGATTGGTGAAGGCTAATAATCAGTGGGGGGATGAAGAACCCCCCCACTGATTAAAGTTTCACTTTATTGTAACAAAAACAGCGATAACATCACCACTTTCTTCCATTTTCCATTTCAAAGTCGCTATCTTATTGTATCCACAAACGAAAAAAGAGATGCCTCATAAAGAGACATCATCTTTTTTATACTTGCGGTTCAGATTCTACTTTCTCAACCTTTTTCTTGTTTTTGCCCTTTTTCAAACGACGGTTTTCAAGCATTAACCAAATTTGAGAAGCAACGAAAACAGAAGAATACGTACCTACAACTAATCCAACAAGTAACGCAAACGAGAAATTACGTAGTGACTCACTACCGAAGATAAGCAATGCAATTACTGGGAATAGCACTGTTAGTACAGTATTAATCGAACGACCAAGCGTTTGACGAATACTTGCATTTACGATCTCTTCTAAGTCTTTTATATCACGTACTCGTTTTTTCTGTTTGTATAATTCACGGTTTCTATCAAATGTAACGATCGAGTCATTAATAGAATAACCAATGATTGTTAATACCGCAGCGATAAACGTTAAGTCTACCTCTAACTGGAAAATACTAAATATAACAATCATAACGAATGCATCATGTAATAATGCAAGTACTGCAGATAATGCATACGTAAATCGGAAACGAATACTTACGTATAAAATGATAACCGCAGAAGCAATTAATACTGCGATAAATGCATTTCGTGCAATCTCTTTCCCGATTGTTGGTGAAACTGTACTTACGTTTGGATCTGTACCATATTTATCGTGGAAGAATGTTTTTGTTTTCGCAATTTCATCTTTTGATAGAACACCTAATGTACGAACTGCGAATCCTTTATTGTCATCTCCAGTCGGTACAATATTTTCTTCCTTCACGTCAATGTTCAATTCTTTAAAATCTTTATGAACATCAGACACAGTAACTGCTTGTTTTGATTGCAAGTCGATACGTGTACCACTCGCAAAGTCAATACCAAGATTCAATTTGAAAATTGGTAAAATAATTGCACCTGCAATTACAACTACCAGCGAGAAGATAAGGAATTTATGACCGACATTTACGAAGTTAATACGATCAAATCTTGTCGGTGGATGTACTACACCTTTTGTTAATGGAATAATATCCTTTTGTTTCACACCAAAGTATCCTGGTTTTTTATCGAAGTAACGGCTCTTTACAAGTAAACTTAGTAAGAAACGAGTACCGAATACGTTCGTAATAAAACCGACTAAAATACTTACGATTAAACTTGTTGCGAACCCTTTTACAGAGCTATTACCATAAACGAATAATACACCAGCTGCTGCAAGTGTTGTAATGTTCGCATCTAAAATGGTTGCTAATGAACGATGGTTACCAGCACGGAATGCCGACATCATTGACTTACCAATTTTCAGCTCTTCTTTCAGTCTCTCGTACGTAATAATATTCGCATCAACCGCGATACCTACCCCGAGCACTAACGCCGCAATACCTGGCAACGTAAGAACTGCATGCATCCAGTTAAAGACAAGTAATGTAACGAAAATGTATAAACCTAACATAATAACCGCTACAAGTCCTGGTAAACGGTAGAATACAAGCATAAATAAGAAAATAAGAGCGATACCAATCGCACTAGCGAAAATTGTTTGCTCTAACGCTTGTTGACCAAACTTCGCTCCAACAGATGTTGAATACATTTCTTTTAAATCAACAGGAAGTGCACCTGCATTTAATAAAGATGAAAGTTGTTTCGCGCTTTCAACTGTAAAGTTTCCACCCACGATAGATACTTCAGCTTGGTTAAACACTTGGTTTACTGTTGCTGCTGATAAGAACTTCGGATTCGGTTTTGCAGATTCTGCTTTGTACGAATCTTTTCCTTCTTCAAAATCAAGCCAAATTACCATTAAATTCGTTGGTGGTGGCATTTTTGAAATTTTTTCAGTTACTTCACGGAATTTTTCAGCGCTTTTTAGTGTAAGACCTACACTCGCACGGCCTTGCTCATCAAATGTTTGTTTCGCTCCGCCACCTTTTAAATCCGTTCCATCCATAAGAAGGTTGTCATCTACATCACGGAATGTTAATTTCGCTTGTGTTGATAACATTTCACGTGCTTTTTGCTGATCTTGTACACCAGCAAGCTGTACACGAATTCGGTCCTGCCCTTCAATTTGAATGTTCGGTTCACTTACACCAAGTACATTGACACGATTTTCAAGAGCACCTACTGTACTTACAAGTGCCTCTCGGTCAATTTTATCACCTTTTTTGGCTGGTTTTACTTCATACAGAATTTCAAAACCACCACGAAGGTCTAGTCCTAGACTAATTCCTTTTGCTATGTCTTTTCCTGCCGCACCAATTACTCCACCGATTAATAAAACGATGAGGAAAAAGGCGGCAATTCTCGTACCACGCTTTGCCATATGTACCCTCTTTCCGCTACTAACACTTCAAATAAATCTTTTACGATTCACTTTCACACGTGTGCATACGCCTAGTTAGTAGACTTCCTTTCTATAATTTTGCTAGTGCCTCACCAGCTGTGTCGGTAAGTTTTTCACATTACCTACACTTTCATTATTTGTTTTCTCTCTTCACTACCTCCTTTATATATGATCTTAGACATAATTATTTCCTCATTATCAATACCTATCATTATACTGCAAAAGGAAGAACAAACCAATTGCAGTCGGTTATTTATTTTCATATTCATCAAATGACCAAAGCGGGGCTTGATATGCTTCAACAGTTAAATACGTCATATATTCATTAGCTGTTACTGTTAATACGTCATTAACTAATTCATACAATCTAACGTCACTGTCTATCTTCTTCCACTTTTTCACTTTAAGAAACTTCCAAATGTCATCATCTGTTACTCGGTCGTAGCCGAACATTTGGAACTCTTCTACTTTACTTTCTAAAACGACTTGTAACTGTCCGCGGTATGATTCTACCAAAGCCTCTCTATCTAACATATATAACATCTCCTTCTTATTTCAGCACGAAAAGTCGCTTTTAATCCCGCTCTAATGGACAGCAATAACTACTTTCAAGAGTACTCTCTTAAATGCTTGTCATTCTTGTCTCGTACGTGCATATAAATTATTGTAAATCATTCCACTGATTTTGAGAAGGTAGGAGAAGACCATGACGAGACAAAGCTTTTTAAAAGGCGCATTTATTTTAATGATAGCCGGCTTTATTACCAAAATTCTAGGATTTATTAATCGTATTGTAATGGCACGTATTTTAGGAGAAGAAGGCGTTGGCCTTTATATGATGGCCGTCCCTACATTTATTCTAGCAATTACATTAACACAAATCGGTCTTCCTGTCGCAATCGCAAAATTTGTAGCAGAAGCAGAAGCTGTGAATGATAAACAAAAAGTTAAAAAAATATTAACAGTATCATTAGCTGTTACATCTGTTATTAGTATCATTTTAACAATTGGAATTATGCTCCTCACACCTATTTTAGCAAAAACATTATTAACTGATGAACGAACGTACTATCCATTAATGGCCATTTTGCCTGTCGTTCCTGTTATTGCTGTTTCTTCTGTTTTACGTGGCTATTTCCAAGGGAAACAAAATATGAAACCTAGCGCTTACGCCCAAGTGATAGAACAAATTGTCCGCATTACAATTATCGCTATATGTATTCAATTATTTTTACCTTACGGCGTAGAATATGCTGCAGCTGGTGCTATGTTATCAGCCGTTCTCGGTGAAGTGGCATCGTTATTATTTTTACTCACTTTATTCCAGCGCGAAAAACATTTATCTATACGCTCTGGATTTTTCACTACTGTAAAGGAAAGCAAGGGGACATTTTATTCTCTTATGGATATTGCACTTCCAACTACAGGAAGTCGTTTAATCGGTTCCGTTTCCTATTTTTTTGAACCTATCGTCGTTATGCAAAGCTTAGCGATTGCCGGCGTTGCTGCCTCCGTCGCAACTCAGCAATACGGTATATTAAACGGGTATGCATTCCCGCTTCTTTCACTGCCAGCCTTTATTACATACGCTCTTTCGACAGCACTCGTTCCATCTATTAGCGAGGCAATGGCAAAAAGACAACATAAATTAGTAGAACACCGCTTACAACAAGCTCTTCGAATCTCACTCATTACTGGCGGGTGGTCAGTTGTTATATTATACGTATTTGCTTCTCCTGTTTTAACTCTTATGTATGGATCGGATAGTGCAACAGCGTTCATCCAGCTTCTTGCACCTTGCTTTTTATTTCATTATTTTCAAAGTCCACTTACCTCTGTCTTACAAGCTTTAAACTTAGCACGTGCGGCCATGATGAATACGTTTATTGGTGCAATCGTGAAATTAATTGTTATTTTCGTACTAGCCTCAAGGCCAGAGTTTCAAATGATGGGGGTTGCCCTTGCAATTGCAGCAAATATCGTAACGGTAACATTTCTTCATTATGCTACTGTTTTAAAGAAAATTACATTTACCATTTACGCAAAAGACTATATTTTTGGCGGACTTGCCATCGGTATCGCAGGCTCCTTCGGTTTTTACCTTCATAAGTATATAGTTTTCTCTCATTCACTTGGCATACAAACATTATGGGAAATCACTTTAACAACACTCGTTTATATTGTGCTCCTCTTCATTTTCAAGCTCATTCGAAAAGAAGAGTTAAGTCGTCTCCCTATCATTCGAAAACTTTCATTTTTGAAGTAAATAGGCTTACTATTCCATATAGTAAGCCTCTAGTTTTCTTTCAAATCAACAAAAAATTTTCCATTTTGAAAACTACAGTATAAAATTTGTGTTACATCGTTATAGCCTAAGTTTTTTAATTTTTCAACAAGCCACTCGTCTGTATGTTCAATCATTTGTAAATGATTCGATTGAATTTCGCCATCGATAATAAGAGGAAGAGTAAACTGTAATACATCCTGCCCGCCTTTTTGTTTTTGAAAGACAGATAACTTCCCAGATGGTTCTAAAATAGCGTATTCTACATCCCGGATGTCTCCAACTCCTTGTTCCCTTAATTGCATCATTAAATCATCTATATTATAACGTTGCTTTCTCATCTTCTTTTCATCAATCTTTCCTGCATTTACAAGAATGGCTGGCTCACCTTCTATTAAATGCCGAAAGCGTTGATACTTTAACGAAATAACTGACAAAATAATTTGTATACACATAAGAAAAGTCATCGGAACTAATTGGTGCCAAAGTGATTTATCCGTATTTTCAATTGCGACTACTGCCATTTCACCAAGCATAATGAATACGACTAAATCTAATACACTTAGCTCTCCAATTTCACGTTTACCCATAAGACGAAAAATAATTAAGATGATGATATACAAAAGCATCGTCCGGCCAATGATTGATACCCATTCCATTTTTACATCTCCTTTTTACGTATAGACTCCCCTATAAAAAAGAAAATAGTCTAACTTAGGCAAAAGGAAAATATGCTTGTATTAAAAAGGGGGAATGTATAAATGGATGGAACGAAAAAATTATCAACTGCAATCGGCTTCGGTATCGTTATCCTATTAATTCTCGCAACAGTTACTAGCATGATTATGGCTCTTTTATTAAAATTTACAGATATGAATGAAGGAACATTAGCTGTTACTATTTTTATACTAGCACTTTTATCTATGCTTATATCCGGGTTTACTGCCGGCAAAAAAGCACAAGGGAAAGGTTGGCTAGTAGGCTTCACAACAGGACTTACATTCACTATACTTGTTTTTCTAGTTAACTATTTAGGTTTCTCTCAAACTTTATCGAACTCACAGTTACTTTACCAATTAGCATTAATGGGTGCGAGTACACTTGGTGGCATTTTCGGTGTAAATATGTCCAAACAAAATAACTAAAAAAAGCCCTGCACATTTCATGCAGGGCCTTCCTCATTAGTTTTTCACAACTTCACGAATCGCATTACGATCGAAAGTTAAGTGTGAACCACCAGATTTAATAACGATTTTCGTCTCATCTACTGATTCAATTGTACCGTGTAAGCCACCGATTGTTACGATAGCATCACCTTTTTTTAACTCACTTTGCATTTGAGCAACTGCTTTTTGACGTTTTTGTTGCGGGCGAATTAATAAGAAATAGAAAATCGCAAACATCGCAACGATCATAACGATATTCATCATACCTGGATTCATCTTTTGTTCCTCCTTTTAAATTATGTATTAGAAGTTTTTAGCATTCGGTTTATTAAAGCCATACTGTTCAAAGAATTCTTCGCGGAAATCGCCAAGACGGTCTTCACGAATAGCTTGTCTCACCTGCTCCATTAAGTTTAACAGAAAATGAAGGTTGTGATAAGACGTTAAACGAATTCCGAACGTTTCATCACATTTCATTAAGTGACGAATGTACGCACGAGAGTAATTTTTACATGTATAGCAATCACAGTTTGGATCAAGCGGACCGAAGTCTCTTGCGAATTTCGCATTTTTGACAACTAGACGGCCTTCACTTGTCATACATGTACCATTTCGAGCGATACGAGTTGGAAGTACGCAGTCAAACATATCGATACCACGAATTGCACCATCGATTAATGAGTCAGGAGAACCTACTCCCATTAAGTAACGTGGCTTATTGTCTGGAAGAAGTGGTGTTGTAAACTCAAGTACACGGTTCATAATATCTTTCGGCTCACCTACAGATAAACCACCTACCGCGTAACCAGGGAAGTCCATTGAAACAAGGTCTTTTGCACTTTGACGGCGAAGCTCTTCGAACTCCCCACCCTGTACAATACCGAATAAACCTTGATCTTGTGGACGTTCATGCGCTTTTAAACAACGCTCTGCCCAGCGGCTTGTACGCTCTACAGACTTCTTCATATATTCAAAAGTAGCTGGGAATGGAGGACATTCATCAAATGCCATCATAATATCTGATCCTAATGCATTTTGAATTTCCATTGCTTTTTCTGGTGATAAGAATAATTTATCTCCATTTAAGTGATTACGGAAGTGAACGCCTTCCTCTTCAATACGACGGAAGTCACTTAAACTGAATACTTGGAAACCACCAGAGTCCGTTAAGATTGCACGATCCCAGTTCATAAATTTATGCAAACCGCCTGCTTCACGAATGATTTCGTGACCTGGACGTAACCATAAATGATACGTATTACTTAAAATAATGCCAGAATCCATTGCTTTTAATTCTTCTGGTGACATTGTCTTAACTGTTGCAAGTGTACCAACTGGCATAAATGTTGGTGTATCAAATGAACCGTGCGGCGTATGTACACGTCCTAAACGGGCACCTGTTTGTTTACAAGTTTTAATAAATTCATAACGAATTGCTGTCATAATTTACTCCTTTTATTTGTTTCCCATTTTAGCGTGAGAGGCAACGAACATTGCATCACCAAAGCTAAAGAAACGATATTTTTCTTTTACTGCTTCATTATAAGCATGAAGTACATTATCTCTGTTTGCAAATGCACTTACAAGCATAATTAATGTTGATTTTGGTAAATGGAAGTTTGTAATTAAACCATCAATTGCTTTAAATTCATAACCTGGGTACATGAAAATGTCTGTCCAACCAGAAGCAGCACAAAGCTTGCCGTCATGATCTGTCGCAATTGTTTCTAACGTACGAGTTGAAGTCGTACCTACCGTAATAATACGTCCACCATTCTCTTTTACACGGTTTAATAATGCCGCCGTCTCTTCAGACATATGGTAATATTCTGCGTGCATATGGTGTTCTTCAATCGTATCAGCAGAAACTGGTCTAAATGTTCCAAGCCCTACGTGAAGTGTAATGAAAGCTAACTCAACGCCTTTTTGTTTTAACTTCTCCAGTAACTCTTCTGTAAAGTGAAGTCCTGCTGTCGGCGCTGCTGCTGAACCGATTTCTTTCGCATATACTGTTTGATAGCGATCGCGATCTTCCAGCGTTTCCTTAATATATGGAGGAAGTGGCATTTCTCCAAGTTCATCTAAAATTTCATAGAAGATGCCGTCATATGAAAATTCAAGCTGACGTCCACCTTGATCTGCAGTTCCTGTGCAAGTTGCTTTTAATTTTCCTTCGCCAAAAGAGATAACAGTTCCTTCTTTTACACGTTTCGCTGGCTTAACAAGCGTCTCCCACTTATCGCCTTCTTCTTGTTTTAAAAGAAGTACTTCAATGTGTGCGCCTGTATCTTCTTTCACACCGTGCAGACGAGCAGGCATTACTTTCGTTTCATTTAAAACTAAGCAATCCCCCTCATGTAAGTAAGAAAGAATGTCCGTAAAATGTTTATGCTCAATATCGCCTGTTTCACGGTCTAACACCATTAATCTTGATGTTTCACGCTCTTCTAATGGGACTTGTGCAATAAGTTCTTCTGGTAAATGAAAATCAAACAGATTAATATCCATAACTATATCCACCTATTTCTTATTTGAATCGATTTATTATATACATAATAAAAGATAATACAATACTTAACACAATACATGTAATGATAGGAAAATAAAAGGTAACGTTTCCTTTTTTCATAAAAATATCGCCTGGAAGTCTTCCAATGAACTTCCAAGCTAAGCCAACAACGATAAGTAAGATCCCTGCTGTAATAAGCAATTTTGGCATCTCCGTCATACTTTTGGCATCTCCATTCCGAAATGCTCATATGCAAGTGGCGTTACAATTCGACCCCTTGGCGTTCGTTGTAAAAAGCCAATTTGTAATAAATACGGCTCATACACATCTTCAATCGTATGAGATTCTTCTCCAATCGTTGCCGAAACCGTTTCTAATCCAACTGGACCACCACGGAACTTCTCAATAATACCAAGCAATAATTTATGGTCAATATGATCTAGACCTAATTTATCTACTTGCAGTAGCTCTAATGCCATTTGTGTAATTTCCATCGTAACCGTTCCGTTACCACGAACTTGTGCAAAATCTCGTACACGTCGTAATAAACGATTCGCAATACGAGGTGTACCACGAGCACGTCTTGCAATTTCTAGTGCGGCTAACGAGTCAATTTCAACTTCGAATACTTCTGCTGTACGTTCAACAATCTCAGAAAGCTGATCTACTGTATAATACTCTAATCTTGAAAGCACACCGAAACGGTCACGAAGCGGCGCTGATAACGCACCTGCACGCGTCGTTGCTCCAACTAATGTAAATGGCGGTAAATCTAAACGTACAGACCTTGCTGACGGTCCTTTTCCAATTACAATATCAAGGCAAAAATCTTCCATCGCAGGATAT
This sequence comes from Bacillus cereus group sp. MYBK245-2, assembly GCF_051916145.1. Lineage (NCBI taxonomy): Bacteria > Bacillati > Bacillota > Bacilli > Caryophanales > Bacillaceae > Bacillus > Bacillus cereus group sp. MYBK245-2. The sequence goes on from NZ_JBQAGB010000004.1 coordinate 21,043, forward strand.
AGTACTTCTTCAATCGATCTATGCAAACGATGAATTTCATCAATAAATAATACATCCCCTGGTTGAAGCGATGTTAATACAGCTGCTAAATCTCCTGGCCTTTCGATTGCTGGACCTGAAGTTGTTCTAACATTTACGCCCATTTCGTTGGCAATAATATTTGCAAGCGTCGTTTTACCAAGTCCTGGTGGTCCATATAAAAGCACGTGATCTAACGTTTCTTCACGCATTTTCGCCGCTTCAATAAACACTTCTAAATTATGTTTCGCTTTATCTTGGCCAATATACTGACGGAGCGTCTGTGGCCGTAATGAATATTCTAAATCCGCATCTTCATATGCAGATTCCCCTGAAAGGAGACGTTCGTCCATTATACTCACCTCTTACCATTTAGTAAAAGACTAAGTGCCTTTTTAATATACTGATCCGTCGTTAATGATTCTTTTAATAACTCTGGTACAACGCGAGAAACTTCTCGTTCCGCGTATCCAAGTGCGCGCAGAGCTTCCAGCGCCTCATCAAGCTCAGCTGAAGAACCTTTCTTCTCATCAAAACGTTCTGTATCTGAGAATAAATCAACAAATGCATCTGGTACAACGTCTGCTAGTTTTCCTTTTAAATCTAAAATCATTTGGCGCGCTGTTTTCTTTCCTACGCCCGGGAACTTCACTAAAAACTTCTCGTCCTCATGTTCAATCGCTTGAACGACCTGTCCTGTTTGACCAGAAGCTAATATTGCAAGAGCGCCTTTTGGTCCAATACCAGACACACCTAACAACTTTGTAAATAATAAACGCTCTTCACGTGTTTTAAACCCGTAAAGTGCCATAATATCTTCTCTCACATAATGATATGTATAGACACGGATTTCTTGCTTACTTCTTTGAAATACATACGGATTCGGTGTGAAAATTTGATAACCAATTCCATTATGATCAATTACGACATATTCCGGTCCTACATACTCCACGTAACCTGTAACATATTCAAACAAAATACAATCTCTCCCTCTTAAATCATGTATTCCATTTTAACATATTTAATGATAGAAAAGCGAGACTGCCCCAACAAATGTTCTCTATTTGAAACTTCTGTTATTTTCCTACGAAAGCTTTCAATCCAATCGGAAAAGATATGCTAATTGATGAGATCGCAAAACAAATTTTAGATAAAAATAAATAAGAAAAAAGCAGCTCACCATGAGCTGCTTTCTTTCCTATTCTGTACTGCGTATTGCTTCATTTTTTCGATTGTCTTCACGAATCCTTCTTTTGACTTAATACGAATACCACGCTTCAACTTCGCCCGTTCATAACTCTCTAGCTTTTTCATATCAATTTGAAAAAAGGAATGAATCGCATTATCGCTTTTCGGTACACCTTTGAAAATTTGTAATATCCCTTCCTCTGACACTCCAAAATAACCGCTCGTTTTTAATAACGGAGAAATATCGTCAACTTTCTTTTGTAATACGATTTGTACATCATCACGATCAACGAGCTGCCATTCTTTATACTGCTGTAAAAACTTTTCTAAGTCTGCTACTTTTTCTGTAAAGATTTCCTCACTTACTTCTCCATCAACATACATTCGCTCTAATAAAATTGTAACTTGAGGGTCTTTCTCTGTTACTTCTGGTACTGGCCCTTCCGCCTTCGCATTCGTTCCATAAACGAAACAAAACATCATAACGAAAGCTTGCATCGTAATCAGTATCCATTTCATTTCCGTTCACCTCTTTTAGGCAAGATCATACTTTCATTAGTAGTTTTTCCGGAAATGGGGGTTTTATCCCTAATTCATAGATTACTCTCATTAAGACTTATAGAGTCCAATGATTTCTACCTATTTCGAAACATATTGATTACTTGAAAGCTTTTTTATATCTTTATTGGATTGTACCGTCGCTATATAGACTCCAATTAATACGATTGCCATTCCAACTATTTGTTGCCACGTAACAGCTGCTCCATATAGGACAACTGATATACAAGTAGCTACAATAGGAGTTAGATTTAAATACATACTCGCTTTGCTTGCACCTAACTCTTCTACTCCTTTATTAAACACGATATATCCAATTAACGTCCCGCATATGACCATATACAACATTTCTATCCATCCCTGTAAAGAAAACGTCCCAACCTTTCCCCATCCATCTTCATATAGAGAAAGGCCTGCTAAAAACACAGTACCCAATACCGTCATACTCATTGTAGTTAATAAAGGGGAGACACCACTCATAACTTTTTTTCCTGTTAAGCTATATAACACCCCACAGATTAAAGCAGCTATAAATAAAAGATCGCCCTTATTAAATGACAAAGACATAAGTGTATTCATTGAACCGCTCGTAATAACAACTATTACACCGATAAGAGACAACATTAAACTCATTCCGACTTTTATACTCCAAGACTCTTTAAAAAATAATATTGCTCCTAAGGTTACAAAAACGGGCATTGTAGCAATAATAAGCGAGCCATTCAAAGTGGAAGTATAGTTAAGTCCCATAAAGAAAAAAACATTGTAGCCAAAAATACCTGTTAATGATACAAATAACAGCCCTTTCCAATTCTTTAATAACAAACTTGTATTCCACTCAGATTTCATAAAAACTATGCCCATTAAAATACAACCCGCTAAACCAAAACGAATTGTTGCCGCTGTAATCGGTGGAATTTCAGTAATAACATGCTCTGCTGTTGCAAAAGAGCCACCCCAAAATAAAGGAACAAGTAACATAATGACATACATACGATTTATTTTTTTCATTTTTATTACCCCTTTCAAGTAAACAAGTTTAAAAGTTTAAACTTGTTTACTTGTTAGTTAAAAAAAATTAATAATTCGATTCTATTGCTTGAAGTAAATCCTTCACCTGTTTTAAAAATTCTCCGGCTATTATAGAATAAAAAATTTCTTTTCCATGTCGATCCGCTACAATTAGTTCTGCTTGCCTTAAAATTTTCAAATGATGCGAAACAGCTGGTCTAGAAATCCCCATTTTATCTGTTATTTGCGTTACATTCATCTGTTTGTTTTCTAATAACAGCATAATAATTTGTTGACGATTCTCATCTCCTAATGCCTGAAATATAGGTGTTACAACCTGAAATTTCTCTAATACAACTTCTGTATTTCTACATTCAAAATTCTCCATATCCTATTCATCCCAACCTTATATATATAAAAAACATGTAATATATTACCATTAAATAGTAACTCTTTCATTCGCAGTTGTAAATAACTTTATTTTCAGACTCTTTTTCGATAAAAAAAGGAAGATTGGATTCCTCCACTCTTCCCATTACATTCATATAAAATGAAAGACGCCTGCAAAGCAGGCGTCTTGATGCGTTTACGGCGAGAGACCAGGCGACCACATTCGCGTGTTTAGCACTTAAGCATATCTCTCGTCTTACGTAAATTAGCTCATCGCTTTGCTAATATAACATTAATAAAGTATAAGTGCAACATGTTTATAAAAAAAATTTATTTCCTCTTTCATCCAAACAAATTATATGTAAATTATAAATTGATAAATGCAATATATATGTTACAATTAACGTAACAGCGAAATCATCATAAACAGGAGATGGATATTGTGAAAAAAATAAAAGATGAACGTCTCATTCTGCAAACATTAAAAAATATACGTATTGCCTTTCTTTTTCAATCACTTGGTATAATTGGAATTTTAGGCTATATCGGATTCACTAAAGGACTAGATCAAATTACGAAATCTCCATTATGGCTATTATTTATTCTTACGAGTATTGTGCTTAGTTATTTACAGTTAAGCGTTTCAATTGATGTAGAAGAAAGCGAAAAGGATATCCAATTAACTCCTTACTATAAACTTGTCTTTCGCTCCCTTATCGTTGGAATTATTATGGCTATTATTTATATTATTTTCAGTCCAGAAAGACCTCTCTTTGAAGCTATTTTAACAGGTAGCATTCTCTTCATATGCTTTTTAGTCTCTTACTCCGTTAGTTATTTTATAAAAAAGCGTCGTTTACAAGACAACGATGAATAAAGAGGAAGGGCTATCCTTCCTCTTTATTTTGCTATCGCACTGTACCAGTTAAACCGTAACGAATATCTCGGAACATATTCACTATGTCACGATTAAAATCGTTTGTAACTGTACCGTTACGCAAGCGTGTACTCATTGCATCGACACGAGTAAACATGTCATTTCTTACAGAAACATATACGTTTCTGTTTCCAACTTCATTTGCAACAGCTTGACGAATTTCGTTCGCCATCGCCGTTTCATTTGTCACCGTATTACGTGGTTTTACTGCAATCGCTACATCGTTTCCATATACAACTGTAGACACGCGGTCCACGTTATTCATACGTTTCACACGATTCGTAATTCTTTCTGCAGTTTTACCATCATTGTTAATGTATGAATTGTTCATTGTAATATTACGTGTTGGATGCGGATTAGCAATTTGACCGTTGTAATTTACATCACGGTAATAGTTGTATCCTGTATCGTTACGACCATTTCTATATGTTACATAGTCTGTATAACGATCGTTACGCGTCACATTATCACGATACTGGTGAGTATCATTATAAGATGTACGCTCGTAATTGTAGTTACGTCCATCCATTGCATTGTTTTTTGGTGTACCACATGCAGCTAATGCACTAGTAACTAACAAAGAAGCAGCAATCACTTTTACTTTCGTATTCAATAGAAAAACCCCCTCTGTTAGAATGAACTTCTCTTCTGAAAAGCTCCCTCTTATGATGAGTAACAGAGCAGGTTTTTACACTGTTAATATTTCACTGGGAATTTTCTAACATTTGATATAGCTCTTCCGTTTTCAGAACGACTTTACATACAAAAAAGGTGGGAATAATCATCCCACCTTTTTTTAAACTTCTTCTTCATCCTCTTCTTCTGAAACTGGCTCCCCAAATACATTTGGTGGATCTGGTTGATAATACATCGTTCCTGGCTGTGGTGCATATGCTGATTGAGTTGGTTGATAATATAAAGGATTCGCGTATTGCGGCCCTCCAGGTTGTGGACTATATAGCCTACTCTCTCCACCGCATCCACAATCTTCCTCTCCTTGCACAAGCGGCGGCATATTATTATCCATCGGCATCATATTTGGATTTGGCATAGACGTATACTGTGGTCCAAACGGCGCTCCTTGCTGATACGGCATACCATAGTATGGATTTTGTTGTTGATAATACGGATTCGGCGGCATCACATTCGGTGGTTGATTATTATCCATGATCGGCATCATATTTGGCATTTGATTGTTATCCATGATTGGCATCATATTCGGCATTTGATTGTTATCCATGATTGGCATCATATTTGGCATTTGGTTGTTATCCATGATCGGCATCATGTTCGGCATTTGGTTGTTATCCATGATCGGCATTATGTTTGGTATTGGGTTATTATCCATGATTGGCATTATGTTTGGTATTGGGTTATTATCCATGATTGGCATTATATTTGGTGGTTGATTGTTATCCATGATTGGCATTATGTTTGGTGGTTGATTGTTATCCATGATTGGCATTATATTTGGTGGTTGATTATTATCCAACATTGGCATTATGTTTGGCACTTGAATATTTGGCGGTATTACTTGCGGAATAACTACATTTTCTTTCGATACATTTGGTGACACTATATTTCCTACATTTTCTTTCTTCACTTGCGGTGATACTATATTTCCTACATTTTCTTTCTTCACTTGCGGTGACACTATGTTTCCTATATTTTCTTTCTTTACTTGCGGTGATACTATGTTTCCTACATTTTCTTTCTTTACTTGTGGTGATACTATATTTCCTACATTTTCTTTCTTCACTTGCGGTGATACTATATTCCCTACATTTTCTTTCTTTACTTGCGGTGACACTATGTTTCCTACATTTTCTTTCTTTACTTGCGGTGACACTATGTTTCCTACATTTTCTTTCTTTACTTGCGGTGACACTATATTATCTTTTTTCGTTTGCGGAGAAATGATGTTATTAGGTTTCATTTTATTAATTTGAGGAGCAATTAACTCGCTTCCCTTTTTAATTACATCTGAAATTTTATATTCTTTTTTCGTTTTTATTGGTGGTTGCGGCGGTTGCGGTAACACATTTACCGAAAACTTCGTATTTTCTTTTTCCGCTGGTTTTTGTTTTTCTATAACAGGTGGTTTTTGAATAACAGACGGTTTTTCAACTGGTTTTTCTTTTTGAATTGGCTGTTCTTTTTGCACCTCTTTTTGCGGTTTCACCTGTACTTCCTTTTGTGGCTTCACTTGCATTTCCTTCTGCGGTTTCACCTGTATTTCTTTTTGCGGCTTCACTTGTATTTCCTTCTGTGGTTTTACCTGTACTTCTTTTTGTGGTTTCACTTGCATTTCCTTCTGTGGTTTTACTTGCACTTCTTTTTGTGTTTGTTGCATGGCAGGCTCTTGTGTAATTGGTGCTGATTGATACGTAACTTCTTCCTCGTCTTCTATTCCAAGCGGCGTTGGCGTTGCTGCAAATTCTTTTTGTTGCACTTCTTTTACGTATTGTTTTGGAGGTGCTGAACCTGCTCCAGCATGCTGTTTTACGTGTACACTGTTTGATGGTACTTTAATTTTCATACCTGGCATAATTAAATCTGGATTGCTAAGTTGTGTATTTGTTTTTTTCAACGTATCAAAATCCACTCCGTACTTTTTCGCAATTTTCCAAAGGGTATCCCCTTTTTGCACGATATGAATTTTCAAATTTTCCCCCTCCTGTATAACTTATCTATAAGTAACAAATCTCATGAAGTAACCCTTTCTAAATAACGTTAACCTCTTTTCACTTGTATCACTTCTTCGATTTTCAATATCATTAGAAGCGGAATAAGTATAAGATAATCGCAATGATTTCTTCAAAACAATGTATGCCCATTTTGTTCTCGTTATGATTATATGTACGAAAAAAAGCAACGGGAATCCGCTGCTTTACACACGCTCTAACATACGATTTAATGCAAGAACTGCCTCTTCAGTCACTTGTTTATCTACGCTAATAACGTTAATTTCTTCTCCTTTTTCTATCGTTTCAAGTGCCCATAATAAGTGCGGTAGGTCAATTCGGTTCATCGTTAAACACGGACACATAAACGGATTAAGTGAAACAATTTCTTTATCTGGATGTTGTTGAATAATTCGGTTCACTAAATTCATTTCTGTACCAATCGCCCATTTACTTCCGGATGGAGCCGCTTCAATCATATCAATAATGTATTTCGTTGAACCTGCATAATCCGAAGCAGCTACAACTTCGTAGCAACATTCTGGATGTACAATAATGTTCATGTCCGGCTGATTTTTCCGTACGTTCTCAATGTTTTTCACTGTAAAATTTTGATGAACAGAACAATGTCCTTTCCATAAAATCACTTGAATTTCTTCTATATCTCCCTCGTACTCTAATGAATCTGTATACGGATCCCATACTGCCATTTTATCTAACGGGATACCTAAGTTGTACGCTGTATTTCTTCCTAAATGTTGGTCCGGTAAAAAGACGAGACGCTCTTTTTGTGTAAACGCCCAAGATACCATTTGTTTTGCATTAGAAGAAGTTACTGTCGCTCCGCCATTACGACCGCAAAACGCTTTAATTGCAGCTGTAGAGTTTACATACGTTAACGGAATCATCGTATCTCCAAATAATTTTGTGAGCTCTTTCCACGCTCTTTCTGTTTGTTCAATATCTGCCATATCTGCCATCGAACAACCTGCACGCATATCTGGTAAGATAACGATTTGATCGTCTGTCGTTAACATATCTGCTGTTTCTGCCATAAAGTGTACACCGCAAAATACAATATATTTCGCCTTTTTATTGCTCGCTGCAACTTGCGCAAGCTGAAGTGAATCTCCTGCTGCATCAGAAAATTGTACCACTTCATCTTTTTGGTAATGATGGCCTGGAATAAATAGTGTTTCCCCCATTTTTTCTTTAATTTCACGAACCCGCTTTTCCATATCTTCTGTTGACATCGTGTAATAACGCTCTGGTAACATCGTTTCAATCGGTTGTACTTTTTCTAAAATACTCATATTCCTTTCTCCCCCTCTAAGCCACTTTCCTTACGCCTCAATATTGAAACTAATATCAAGTGCTTTCACTGAATGTGTTAACGATCCAAGTGAAATATAATCTACCCCTGTTTTTCCGTATTTCGATAAATCTTCAATTGTAATGCCTCCTGATGCTTCCGTAACGATGGCACTTGGTACAATCTTTGAAAACTCCCGAATCTCATCTGGCGTACGGTTATCAAACATAATAATATCTGCACCAGCAGCTACAGCTTCTCTCACTTGCTCCTCTGTTTCTGTTTCCACTTCTACTTTCACCATATGCCCTACTTTTTCTTTCACCGATGTAACAGCTTTCGTAATAGAACCAGCAAAAGCAATATGATTATCTTTGATCATGACACCGTCATATAGGCCGAAGCGGTGATTAAATCCGCCTCCGCACACGACTGCATACTTATCAAACATGCGTAGCCCTGGCATCGTTTTTCGCGTATCACAAATGCGTGTATGGCTGCTATCTAAGGCACGAACAGCCTCGTATGTCATTGTCGCTATCCCGCTCATACGCTGGATAACGTTTAATATAACGCGCTCTGCCGTTAATAACGATGCGATTGGTCCTTGGACAGTTGCAATTATTTCGCCTTTTTCTACAAGATCTCCATCTTTTTTATGAAGCTCCACTTCAATTCTCTCATCAATTAATTTAAACCCTTCTTCAATGACTAAACGTCCCGCAAAGACCCCTGTATCCTTTGCAAGAAACGTTCCTTTTGAAAGTAAATTATCTGGAAAAATAAGCTGAGATGTTACATCTCTTTCTCCTATATCTTCTAGAAAAAATCGATTTAATGCTTCTTTAACCTTTATCGTATTCATAAAGCCCCTCTTCCCCTCATTACACAAGTTGTAGTTTTCTTTTCACTCGAACGATTTCTTTTTTCACGCTATTTCTATGTGGATAATCACTTCGATAATGGCCACCAATGCTTTCTTCTCTTTGCAAAGCTGATACGACGATAAGCTCACAAACTGTTAACATATTCATAATCGTTATCTCTTCATTTGTAAGGGCATCATGTTGCAATATCATATTGCGAACACCGTATTTACTAAGCCATCTCTTTGCATAAGATAAACTTTGTTCTGTTCGCACAATCCCAACGTATTTCATCATACATTCTTGTATTTCTTCTTTCGTCGGCAAATGATTCAGAACGATAAATTTCTTTTCCTTCTCAGCGAAGTTATTCAATCTGTCTTTTGTCGCTTTCGTTAAAATATGTTGTCCTATTCTTTTTCCAAACACAAGACCTTCTAATAATGAATTACTCGCTAATCTATTGGCTCCATGAACACCGTTACAAGCTACTTCACCAACCGCATATAAATGTGGAATGGACGTCTCTCCATCACAGTTTGTTTTCACGCCGCCCATATGGAAATGAGCACCAGGTACGACCGGAATGCGTTTTTCATTTATATGAACACCATTCTTTTTACACAATGATGATACAGTTGGAAAACGTTCTTCAAAATTTTGGATAGACTCAATGTTCAAATACACTTTTTCACCCGACAAAAGCTGTTCATGAATCGCTCTTGCCACTACATCACGCGGAGCGAGATCGTGGTCTGGGTGTATATCCATCATAAAACGCTGCCCTTTTCCATTTATAAGGACAGCCCCTTCACCGCGGACCGCTTCAGAGACGAGGCCACAGCATCGCCCGCCCGCATATAACATTGTTGGATGGAATTGTACAAATTCTAAATCTACAAGCTCCCCACCCGCGCGGTACACCATTGCAAGTCCATCACCCGTAATTGTTTTGTCATTAGAAGTAAAGGCATATAAACCACCAATCCCGCCTGAGGCTAACACCGTATAATCTGCATCGTAACGCTTCAACTTCCCTTCACTATCTCGCGTTAAAACTCCAGCACATTTTTCGTTTTCTATAATAAAATCAAGCACCATTTCCTGTTCCACTACCTTAACGTACGGAACTACTTCTTGAATGAAATGCTCTAATAAATTCTTTCCTGTTGCATCGCCACCTGCATGTAAAATACGACGCTTCCGATGTGCACCTTCTTTTCCAAGGTGAGGGCCCGTTTCATCTCCATCAAATTTCATTCCATTTTCAATGAGATGATTCATTTCTTTCGGCCCTTCTTCAACTAAATAACGAACCGCATCTTCATTGTTATAATGACATCCTGCTACTAACGTATCTTCAAAATGATCATTTGGATTGTCATATGTAGCTATCGCTGCGGCAATTCCACCTTGCGCTAAATATGTATTATTATTACGATTCGTTTCCTTTGTGATAATAATCACATTCTTTTCGTGACAAATCTCTTTTGCAACACGAAGTGCCGCAACGCCACTTCCAATAATTAAGACATCTGCACTTGGCATAATTGTTGCCTCCTACTTTACACTTTTCAACTGTCTTGACACCTATATTTACATAGTTTTAAAATAATGACAAGAGTTTTTTTATAATTCTTATTTTCACTACCATTTAAAAAATAAAAGAAATGTAACTCTTACTAGAGAGGAACTTACATGATGATATATCTTGATTATGCAGCTACTACACCTATGAGCGTGGAAGCATTACAAACATATATGAAAGCAGCATCGCAATACTTCGGAAATGAACAAAGTTTACACGATATTGGAGGAACGGCCTCTTCTTTATTACAAGTTTGTAGAAAAACATTTGCCGAAATGATTGGCGGAAAGGAACAAGGGGTATTCTTCACGAGCGGTGGGTCAGAATCGAACTACCTTGCGATTCAGTCCCTTCTCAATGCCCAAAATAAGAAGCATATTATTACTACACCTATGGAACATGCATCCATTCGAAGTTATTTTCAATCCTTACAATCAAAAGGGTATACAATTACTGAAATTCCTGTTGATAAAAATGGACTCATTCATTTAATAGATCTAGAAGCAGCTATTACAGAAGATACTGTTCTAGCAAGTATACAGCACGGAAACTCTGAAATCGGAACCGTTCAAAATATCGCAGAGATTGGGGCACTTTTAAAAAAATATAACGTTTTATTTCATTCAGATTGTGTACAAACCTTTGGTAAACTTCCTATTCATGTTTTTGAGATGGGGATTGATAGTCTTTCTGTTTCAGCACATAAAATATACGGACCAAAAGGTGTCGGCGCTTGCTATATCAATCCGCAAGTTCGCTGGACACAAATATTTCCGGGGACTTCTCACGAAAAAGGATTTCGTCCAGGTACAGTGAACGTTCCTGGCATCGCAGCTTTTTTAACAGCTGCTGAGAATATATTGAAAAATCAACAGGAAGAAAGTTTACGTTTTAAAGAGTTACGATCCTACTTTTTAGAGCGATTACAAGCACTTCCTCTAGAAATTGAAGTAGAAGGTCATTCTACTTCTTGTTTACCACATATTATTGGGGTTACAATAAAAGGAATAGAAGGTCAATATACAATGCTAGAATGTAATCGCCGCGGTATTGCCATTTCTACCGGAAGTGCTTGCCAAGTTGGTAAACAAGAACCTTCGAAAACAATGCTTGCAATTGGAAAAACGTATGAAGAGGCAAAACAATATGTCCGCTTCTCTTTCGGACAACAAACAACGAAAGATCAAATTGATACTACTATTCATGCACTACACACAATTGGAAATCAATTTTATAGAGGTGTTAAATCATAATGAAACAAAATGAACAAAAAAAGATTTTAGGTGAAGAAAGACGACAGCTTATCCTTCAGTGGCTTCTCGCTGCAAATGAACCGTTATCCGGGAATGAGCTATCGAAAAAAACGAATGTAAGTAGACAAGTTATCGTGCAAGATATTTCCTTGCTTAAAGCACGAAACGAACCGATCATTGCAACTGCTCAAGGCTATTTATATTTAAAACCACAAGAGAAACAACAAGCTTTCGAACGCGTAATCGTATGCCAACATAAGCCAGCAGAAGTACGTCAAGAACTTACAATGCTTGTTGACCACGGCGTTACAATTAAAGATGTAAAAGTTGAGCACCCTGTATACGGTGACTTAACAGCATCCATCATGGTAAGCAATCGCTTTGATGTAGAGCAATATTTACAAAAAATCGAAAACACAAATGCGTCCTATCTTTCGCAATTAACAGACGGTATTCACTTACATACTATTGAGGCAGATTCAAAAGAAAAGTTAGATGCAGCTTGCGAGGCACTAGATAAAGCAGGATTTCTCGTTTATTAATGTAAAGCACAGAGTTTTTTTATCATTCTCTGTGCTTTTTTAATGATATAATATTGTAATCAATTGTAAAGGAGATCAAAGATGGGAATTGAACTCGTTCACTTTAGCATTGGCAAACCGAAACAAATGAAATATAGCGAAGATAAAGAAATGATTACCGGTATATGTAAAGAACTTACCGAAGAAGCTTTCCTATCAAAAGATGGCTTCCTTGGTGATGATGTAGCTGATTTAAAACACCATGGTGGACCTGATCGCGCCGTTTGCGTGTATCCACACGAGCATTACGCACTATGGGAAGAGGAATTTCAAACAACACTCCCAGCTTCTGCATTTGGCGAAAACATTACCGTAACAAATATGTTAGAGCGTGATGTATGCATCGGAGATACATACAAATTAGGTGAAGCAATCATTCAGGTGACACAAGCAAGAGTACCTTGTAGTACGATTTCAAAACGCCTCGGCATTCCTGGCATACTGCCGCGCATTGTAGCAACTGGATTTACTGGCTACCTATGCCGCGTTCTTCAGGAAGGTACTGTACGTAAAGATTCAAAAATCACATTACTAGAGCGTCAACCGAGTAATGTTTCTGTCTTGTTCTCTAACGAAATTTATTTTCATAATAGAAAAGATAGAGATGGCATCGAAAAGATTCTTGCTGTTCCAGCACTAGCTGACGTTTGGCGTGGTCAATTAGAAGATCGTCTTGCGAAGTTAAAATAAAGAATCCCACCATTTATAGGTGGGATTTTATTGATCTATCACACGGTATAACCTAACTCCCCCTTATAACCAATAAGAAGAATAACTCCCTAGCACCGTAACAGAAAAACCAAGTGCTTCAAGTTCCATCGTTACGCCTGGCAATAATACGTCATCGTATGCTTTATCGACATCGATTAAGAAAAAGTAATTTCCAAGTCCTGTTTTCATCGGGCGCGATTCGATTTTAGATAAGTTTAATTTTCTCCATGCGAAAGCTGATAACACTTGATATAGTGCCCCTGCATAATCAGCAGGTAACGTTATCATAATCGTCGTTTTCTCTCCTCGGTTTTCTCCATTATTTGAGAGTATTGCTTTCTTTTTCTTATGGAGCACTAGGAAACGTGTATGATTATTTTTATGTGTATGAATACTTCGTCTTACGATCGTTAATCCGTATTTTTCTGCAGCCGCTTCATTTGCAATAGCCGCAATTTTTTCTTCAGGATGTTCTTTCACATATTGCGCTGCAGCACTTGTTGATGTCATATCTCGAGCAGTTATCCCTTTTAATTCTTCATTTAAAAACTTATGACATTGTGCAATAGCGTGTGGATGAGAATGCACTGCGTATACTTCTTCCCACACTTCTGCATACTGCGGATGTACAAGTAAATGTTGCTGAATGGGCACTGTAATTTCTCCTACAATAGAAAGTGGTTGCTCATGTACAAGATAATCAACCGTTATATTCACTGAACCTTCTATGGCATTTTCTAGTGGTACCACTGCATAATCTACATTTCCATTTGCAGCTGCATCCATACAATCTGGAATCGTTCGATACGGTACATGCTCTGCTTCCGGAAAAAAACGACTCACCGCCATATTTGTAAATGTTGCTTCTGGTCCTAAATATCCTACTCGAATCATCGTCTTTTCCCCTCTTTTTCATTTTCTTACTGTTATACCATACTTTTTTATATTCTTCTATGTAAATTTCGAATATTAAAAAAGGACTAGCATTTGCTAGTCTAAATGTTTCCTATATTCTCTTTGGGCGAAGAAGAAATAAATAATGCATGCAGCAATGTAGAACAAAATAAATACGCCTACTTTTCTTAATGATCCGTCCATAAAGACCGTATTATGAAACGTATATAACGCAACTGCACTATGCATACTCCCTACTATAATTGGTGCAAAAAATAGCATACACAATTGCCAACGAGAAATTTCCCACACTTCTTCCTTCGTCATTCCAAGTTTAGAAAGTGCACCATACTGCTTTCGGTCCGATGCAATATTATGGAACCATTTAAAATATACGATACTACATGAAGTAAGAAAGAATAATATACTAATGAATGAGCCTACAAATAGAGTAATATCGCCGAACTCTTTCATATTCACATATAACTCCATATTACTTCGAAATGCGTTATTATCATCTTGTTTTATACGTTTCCGTAAAGCTTCATTTAATTTTTTCGTATTTTCTATATTGGGTAATGTGTAGCCTCGGTATATCATTTTTTCAGAATCCGGAACCTTATTTGCTATACTGTCAAAATCTTCATCATTCATAACGAAGAACAGACCATTAATGTGCGAAGGATGATGGTTAAATTGAACCCCTTCTTTCTGACCGTTAAATACGAATTGATATGGTTGATTCATTACTTGCAATTGAATCTCTTTTTGATTATATACATTCGAATTATTGTATTTATTATAATAAACGAGTGTCACTGTACCTTTTTTAGGATGATACGTTTTCTGTTTTTGTTTTCTTGCCTCTCGATTGTATTCACTTTGTTTAATGAGTGGCGCTACTTCTGTTTCCCCCTTATTGGTCTGAAAAGATGCATACACTCCAACAAAACTCATAAATTGAAAATCATCATATCCATATTGGTGCAATAATTGTTCAACCGTTCCCTCCGCAAAGACTTCATGGGTAGAAGCACCTTTTTCTATGTAAGAAAATGAGTGCACGCCCCCGCCACGCCACATATCTTGCATACCAGAAAAATATAAGAACACCGTACCTGTTGCTGTAACTACAAACGTCGTTGCCATAGACATCAGAAAGAAAAAGCGACCATTTTCCCTCATTCGATGTGACAATTGATTCACTATAAATAAGTACGGATATGTATACATAATCTTTTTATTTCGTTTTATCATTTCTAATATTTGAGCAGTGCCGTGTGTAAAAGAAAAATACGTTCCGAAAAAGACAAGTATAGACACAGGGAAAAAATAGAACGCTATCGTTAGTATCGTCGCTTGTAACGCTAACGCATATCCTATACCTAAACAAATAAAGCCAAATATACAAAGCCACATTGATGTTTTCTTCTCTTTTTTATCTGCTCGAAATCCTTTCAATAACCGAATGATTTTTATATTCCATATACGTAAAGCACTTATAAAAGATAACGAAATAAAAACGACCATATATGTAATAAATGTTACACCAATCGCCCTTACGTCAAATATGACAGGGAGTTCTTTCGGAAGCCCCAGCAACATACTAAACATCATAAAGAAGAGCTTTAAAAAGATCATGCCAAGCCCAATGCCAAAAATATTAGCAAATACTCCGATCAACATTTGCTCGGTCATAATTACGCCAATTACGTTAGATTTCGTCGCTCCCATTAACATATATAATCCTAATTCTTTCTTACGTGCCTCTATGAAAATAGAAGTAGAGTACAAAATAAATATGACGAAAAAAGAAATGATAATAACATTACATATGATAAGTCCCCAGCGTACGTTTTGATACCACATCGTCTCCTGCATATACGGATGTACAATGACAGACATGTATGCAAAAGACGCAAATATCGCAAAACAACTACTTAAGAAAAACACTTTATAATTACGCAAATTTCCTTTTATATTTTGTAGCGCTAGTTGCCGAATGTTCATCTATCGTCCTCCTGTAACTTACTACATAGGCAAAAAGCTAGAGGTTTCTCTAGCTTTGCACGTGTTTTAAATATCCTCTTTGCGCGATCATAAAGTAAATCGCAGAAGCTAAAATGTATGCTCCAATTACAAGCGCACCTGATTTCCATAAATCGAGATAAAGCATTTTTCCTAACGTATGAAGAGCAAATCCACTATGAATGGCACCAATTACAATTGGGATAAAGAAGATAACGCCCATTTGTCGAATTGCAATTTTACGAATTTCTTTATCTGTCATACCGATTCTCTTTAACGATTTAAATTGAATACGATCTTGTTCTTTATCGTTAAACCATTTAAAGTATGTCATACTACAAGCGAAGAAGAAGAAGAGTACAGCTACAAAGAAACCGATAAACATTGTAATTGCCCCTGATTCTCTTATATTTTTATAAGCAAGCACTGAGTTGTTTAGTTCCCCTTGTTTATCTGGTGCAATTTCCTTTTTCAAATCTAACACAAGATCTTCCGTACTTTTCCAGTCTTCTATATAATAACCGTAATATTTCGTCTTTTCTTCATCTGGTACGAGCTTTGCGTATTTCTCAAAATCTTGATCATTTACAATGAGATATTCACTATCATTAAAAACAGAAAATGAAGTTGGGGCATTTAATTGAACAGATTGCGTTTGTCCGTTAATTTTAATTTCATGCGGTTTCGTACGATCTATCTTCATCATATCGTTCGCCATATCCGTTATGACCATCGTTGCACTACCAGGTGCATTATGAACTTCTCTAACTTGCTCTCTTTTTTGTTTACGTACTTCAGCGTTATATTCTTTTTCTGAAACAATCGCCATTGGCATTTCATGTTCACTGTTAAACATTGTAATTTTTTGAGTTCCAAGAAGTTTTACGTACGTTACTTCTCGCGCTTCTTCAAATCCGTGTTTTTTTATTAATTCTTTTGCTTTTCCTTCTTTGATGACATTATGCGTATGTATTCCCTTTTCCTCATACGAAATAGCATGAGGGGTACTAGTTACTGCCTTATAGCTCATATCTTCAAAGAATACATACAGTGTACCGACTGCTGAAGATACAACCGCCGTAATGATAGAAATTACAAATAGAAAACGAGCATTATCCTTCATTTTATAAATAAGATTGCTAAGTACGAACATATTTGGATATGTATAAAAAGATTTTTTTCGTTTTTGTAACGCCTTTAATACAACTGTACTACCTTGTGTAAACAGCAAATAAGTTCCGCCTATCGTCAGCCCTACAATCGGTAAAAACAGAATGATAAAATTCATAAATGTTACTTGGAAGCTAAGTACATATGCAACAATAATACATCCTATACCAACTATGCATAACCATGTAAATGCAAAAGGCTCTACTTTTTGCTTTCTTGCTTCTCTTAATAAATCAATAATTTGCAAGCGTCCTACTGTCCAAACACTAAACAATGATAGGATTAAAAAGAGAATAAAGTACACACCAGCTGTAATAAGAACTGCTTTACTATTCCATACGAGCGGTAGTGTTTTATCAATTTTTAGTAATACACTCAGTGCTTGGAAAAATAGTTTTGAGCAAAGCATTCCGCCCCCAATACCAACTACAATTGCAATACTACCTAACATCAGTTGCTCTAATATAATCATTCGGCCGAGCTGCGATTTCGTTCCGCCTATTAATGTTAATAGACCAAACTCTTTTTTCCTTGCTCGTAAAAACGTTGAATTTGCATATAAAATAAAGAGTGCTGAGAAGACGACTACAATATAATTCATCGATTCTAACCCTTTTGAAATCATCTCCCTCATACTAATATTACCGCCTACAACATCTGGATGATAAATGAAGGAAGCATACATGAAAAATACGACTATCGATAAACAACTGCTTATAAGAAACGCTTTATAATTACGCCAATTTCCTTTTACATTATTAAGCGCGAGCTGGCGAAAGTTCATGATATTCCCCTCCTAGCATCGCAAGTACGTCCAGAATTTCTTGGAAAAAGGCTTGTTTCGTTCTTCCCTTATGTATTTCTGAGAAAATCTCTCCATCACGTATGAAAAGAATACGTTCGCAATAACTCGCCGCTACTGGATCATGCGTTACCATTGCAATTGTCACTTTCTTTTGTTCATGTAAGTCTTGCAACGCGCTCATTAATGATTTTGCTGACTTAGAATCTAAGTTTCCAGTTGGCTCATCTGCTAAAATTAACGTCGGTTCATGAATGATCGCTCTCGCAGCTGCTGCACGTTGTTGTTGGCCACCTGATACTTCATATACCTTTTTATTTAAAATGCCCTCGATATTTAAAAACTTTGCAATCTCAAGCACTTTTGCATCGATTTCATTTACAGATTTCTTCGCCATTACAAGTGGTAAAATGATATTTTCTTTAATCGATAACGTATCAAGTAAGTTAAAATCTTGGAAAATGAATCCTAAATGTGTACGGCGAAACTCCGCTAATTTTGCAGCACGCATTTGATTAATTTCTTCCCCATTTACAAGCACATGACCTGAAGTTTGCTTATCAATTGTTGCTAATAAATTTAAAAGCGTTGTTTTCCCGCTCCCTGAAGGACCCATAATCCCTACAAATTCGCCTTCTTCTATTTTAAAATTTATATCGTTTAAAGCAGTCGTCGCTACTGAACCTTTTGATTGGTACACCTTCGTTAATCCTTTTACTTCAAGAACACTCATTTCTAATCCCCCTATGTGTTTTCTTCTTACATTTACTATAAGAAAAATAAGAAAAAGAAACGAGTGATTTCCCTTACAAAACGTTTTGTTATCTTACAGTTTTGTCATTTTTCTCATTAATGTATGATATTCTTCATCTTTTGCAAATTGGAACGTGAATGTTGTCCCTTCCCCTTCAGCCGATTGCACATACATACCGTGATGTAAATTATCACAAATTTCCTTCGTAATATATAAACCCATTCCAGTCGCTTCTCTCGTTTTCCGGCCATTTACCCCTGTAAAGAATGGATCAAATATACGCTTTACATCTTGCTCTGGAATACCGATTCCATTGTCCTTAATATGTAATAACACCTTTTGATCTTTCTCTTCAATTTGAAATTGAATTTCCTTTTTCTCTGCTTCCGAAATTTTTGTATACTTAATTGCATTTACAACAATTTGTCCTATAGCAATACTAAGCCATTTTCTATCAGAGGCAACCATACAAGTATCTTCCTCAAACATCACTTTCGGAAATACAGACGATTGAATGAAGGACTTTCTATTTTCATTAATAATACCTCTAATAATATCTATCACATTTACTACTTCTACTTTATAATCTTTCGCAAACTGCTCTAACCTTGCCATATGTAACGCTAAATCTAAACCATTTAGTATGCGATTATTTTCTTCACGAATACTTTCAACTGTCGCTCTTGCTTCACGATGCTCTTTACCAAACTTCTGTAATAGTAACTCAATAACAGATACCGGTGTTTTCATTTGATGAATCCATTGGTTCATAAATATCATTTGCTGTTGTTCTTTTGCATGTTGTTTATGAACTTCATTCATATATTGCTGTCTTAATAGCGTAAACGATTCAACGACCATCTCTTGCTCTGCCGTATAAGAAGTATCAATAAGTAAGGAATCATGTAATGTATTTCCGCTAGTAACATATTTTTCGATCCTCCTTAAAAATACACTCCGTTTTCGGTAATCGTAAATAAGGTATACAGTAAACACAACTATCCCTAATAAAAGTCCGTATAACCATGTATTCCAATCAATAGATCGCTTTTCTAAAAGACTTTGCAACTGCAAAACGAGCCCAAATAAACAGAGGCTAACAATGTAAGAAAGAATTAAAGAAAAGCGGTCCATGAGGTAATCTTTAACCTTCATGTCCTTCTCCCCACTCTGTAAGAAGCGCATAACCGTATCCACGTTTCGTTACAATTGCATTTTTAATGCCTAGCTCCTCTAGTTTCTTTCTTACACGTTTTACATTTACGGTTAATGTATTATCATCAACAAAAGCTACCTCATCCCAGAGGGCTTCTAACAATTCTTCGCGCGTTACATATTGATCTGCTTGTTTCATTAAACACTCTAATAAGTAAAATTCATTTTTTGTCAGTTCTGTTTGTTGTCCTTGCCACTCAACAACGTGCTGAGATGGGAATAACAACAGTCCATTTACACCTAAACAATCGCTTTCTGCCGCAGAAGCATACTCACCATACCCACGACGAAGTGCACTTTTCACCTTAGCCATTACAATGTCTAAATGGAATGGCTTCGTAATGTAATCATCTCCGCCATTTTCAATTGCCATTACTTGATCCATTTCCCCCGTTCTTGCAGAAACAAAAATAATTGGTGCATTCGATACAGTGCGGATTTGACGACACCAATAGAAACCATCAAAATACGGTAAATTAATATCAAGTAACACGAGATGTGGATTTACTTTTACAAACTCATCTTTTATATGCCGCAAATCACTCGCTCTAAATGACTGATAGCCATACCTTTCTAAATGTTCCTCTAATATCCCCGCGATTTTCTCATCATCTTCTACGATTAATATTTTATACATGTTCACTTTCTCCCCATAAAAAGTTCTTATAAAACCACTTCTTTTTCTATTATAAATTGAAAATTTAATTAGTGGGGATTTTTCCCTGTATAAATCAGACTTTTACGATATAAAGTGAACCTTTAATCAGTGGGGGGTTTTTCTTCCCTCCACCTAACTTCTTTGCTTTCGCTACATTTTGAGATAGGGGTCTTACTGCCCATTAAAGTGAGATAAAAAAAGACTGCCGTATTTCGGCAGTCTTAGTCGATAAATTCAAATTCATATTCAAGAATTTTTACAATATCTCCGTCTTTTGCGCCACGTGCACGAAGCGCTTCATCAATACCCATTCCGCGCATTTGGCGAGCGAAACGACGTACAGATTCATCACGTGAGAAGTCTGTCATCTTGAATGTTTTCTCGATATCATAACCAGAGATAACAAACGTGCCATCACTTTCACGTGTAATGTCAAATTTAACACCTTCAGTCTCAAGTTTGTACATTACACTTGTATCAGACTCATCCGCTACTTCATGTATTGGGAATTCAGGTGTTGTTTCTAATAAGTTCGCTACTTCAAATAGTAAATCACGAACACCTTGTTTCGTTACAGCTGAGATTGGGAAGATTTTTACTTCGTCTCCCACTTTCTCTTTAAATGCTTGTAAGTTTTCTTCTGCATCTGGCATATCCATTTTGTTTGCAACAACAACTTGCGGACGCTCCGTTAGGCGAAGATTGTATTCTTTTAATTCATTATTAATCGTTACGTAATCTTCATATGGATCACGGCCTTCTAAACCAGACATATCAATTACATGCACGATTACACGTGTACGCTCAATATGACGCAGGAATTGATGACCAAGTCCGACGCCAGCATGTGCGCCTTCAATTAGTCCAGGAAGGTCAGCCATAACGAAGCTGCGGTTATCACCAGTTTCAACAACACCAAGATTTGGAACGATTGTTGTGAAGTGATACTCTGCAATTTTCGGACGTGCTGATGATACGACAGATAATAATGTAGATTTACCTACACTTGGGAATCCAACAAGTCCAACGTCTGCTAGTACTTTAAGTTCTAGAATGACATCACGCTCTTGACCTGGTTCCCCGTTCTCAGCGATTTCTGGCGCTGGGTTCGTTGGAGTAGCAAAACGTGAGTTACCACGACCACCACGGCCACCTCTTGCAATAACAGCTGATTGTCCATGTGTTACTAAATCCGCAAGAATTTGGCCTGTTTTTTCATCTTTTACTACCGTTCCAGGTGGAACTTTAACGATTAAATCTTCAGCTTTACGACCGTGCTGCCCTTTACTCATTCCGTGCTGACCGCGATCAGCTTTGAAATGACGTTGGTAGCGGAAATCCATTAATGTACGTAAGCCTTCTTCAACAACGAAAACAACATCTGCACCTTTACCACCGTCGCCACCTGCTGGACCACCTTTTGGAACATACTTCTCACGACGATACGCAACCATTCCGTTACCACCGTCGCCGCCTTTTACATATATCTTGACCTGATCTACAAACATTATTTCACCACACTTTTTTCAATTGGTTGTAATATAACTGAGACTTCTTCGTCTCTTACTGTATAAGAAATGGAATACCATTTATTGTTTTGGTTCGCAAGCCAATTCTGTAGTTCTTCTACACTCGTTAGCTTACCACGAAAATCAAAAAAGAAACGAGCATTCTCCGCGTCACATTCAATTGTGATACAAACATAATTTTCAACATATACGTCTAAACTATGCTGAAGCATTGAGAAAAATTGATTCGTCCATGTACATACAGTCTCATCTAAGTGAGATAAGTTATGTAAATTCCCTAATACTTCGTACTCCAATAAGCACGGCTGCTGTTTCCAATTATATGTTAAAATCCACTCTGAAAATAAAGGCATTGATAGCCCCATCAGATTGGATTCTTGTCTCGCTTCTTGGACAAAACGATCGATGAGACTATGAATTTCTTCCACTTTTCCAAGGGAAAGGTTTCCTTTCACCATCTGCATACGATTGAGCCAATCATGTCTTGAATGGCGCAATGCATCTATAATTGTCCATTTTTTATTCATTTAGATACTCCTTAATATAGAAAAACTCTAACCTGCACTCAGGTTAGAGTTTTCCGTGAGTTCTTATGCTTCTTGAGCAACAGGATATACGCTCACTTGTTTGCGGTCACGGCCAAGACGCTCGAAGCGTACTACGCCGTCAACTTTCGCGTATAAAGTGTCATCGCCACCACGACCAACGTTAACACCTGGATAAATTTTTGTACCGCGTTGACGGTAAAGAATTGAACCACCTGTAACCGTTTGACCATCTGCGCGTTTAGCACCAAGACGTTTTGACTGAGAGTCACGACCGTTCTTTGTACTACCTACACCTTTCTTAGATGCGAAAAACTGAAGATCTAATCTTAACATACGTTACACCTCCTGCACTTTTTCTATTAAACGGATATACTTTCCGTAATCAAGTTCGATCGTCTTAAGCGAAACAACCAATCCTTCTAAAAGTATCTGTGCTTTTTCTGCTGTATGAACGTCTAAATCATTAGGCAATTCATACGTTAAGAATCCACCATCACTTCCGAGTTCAATAGTTGCCTGCACATTACAAAGTTCTTCCACAGCATTTATGGAACCAAACACAACCGCTGTAGTTCCAGCACAGACAAGATCTTGTCCATGTGGCGCATAATCGGCATGTCCAGTCATTTTAAATGATTGGATACTTCCTAATTTCGTGCGACTTATCGTAATTTTAATCATGTTAACCAGAATTAAGCGTTGATAGCTTCAACAACTAGCTTAGTGTAAGGTTGACGATGACCTTGTTTCTTACGATTGTTCTTTTTCGCTTTGTATTTGAAAACGATGATTTTCTTAGCGCGACCGTGTTTTTCAACTTTCGCAGTAACTGTTGCACCTTCTACAACTGGGCTACCAACTTTCACGTTTTCGCCACCAACGAAAAGAACTTTGTCAAAAGTAACAGTTTCACCAGCTTCAACATCTAATTTTTCAATGTAGATTTCTTGACCAGCTTCAACTTTGATTTGTTTTCCACCTGTTTCGATAATTGCGTACATACTTGCACCTCCTCTTAATTACTAAGACTCGCCAAAAACGAGGTAGACATAAATGCCTTTAAGGAACCTGTCTTGTGCGGTTGTAGCATATAGCCGTTTAGGTGCTATAAACTATAACATAAAGATGTTATCATGAATCATAGACTATTGTCAATGAAAGTTCTAATAACTATTTTTTCCGTTCTATAATTTCTTTTTTACTTCCAAAACGGATAATAGCGTACTTTTCGATCATATCATCTTTGAAATAAATTTCAAATGGAATATTTTTTTGTAATTCTTTTTGCAAAAATTGTTTTTGTAATTCTTTAGGTGCAGAGATTAATACTGCCTCATCTTCTATATTGCCATATGAAATTAGCTCTCTCTCTAGCTCATACGCAATCGTTTCATACGACATGACATAGCCTGTCGCTTTGCACGGTGCACACTCTTCAAGTAATACGTCGCGTAAAGAATGTTTTTTACGTTTACGTGTCATCTCTAAAATCCCTAACTCTGTGAACCCGAGCACTCTTGTATATGTTCGATCATTTTGCATAGCAGCGATGAGACATTCTCTTATCTTTTCTTTATCTTCTCTTCTTTTCATATTAATAAAGTCAATTAATATCATACCACCAATATCACGGAGTCTTAATTGACGCGCTATCTCTTCAGCTGCTACTTCATTTGTACGAAGGACTGTATCTTGTAAATTCTGTTTTCCAGTAAACTTACCCGTATTCACATCAATTACAGTCATCGTCTCCATTTGTTCCACAATTAAATAAGCACCATTTGGGAGCCAAACAATTTTTTGAAGTGCTTTCTCAATCTCACGCTCTATGCCAAAATGGTTAAACATTGAAGACTTTTCATTATAAAAAGATATTTTTTCTTTACCGACTTTTTCTTCTAATTCTTTTACTATACTTCTTGTATCTACAACTACTTTTTCAATCGTTTCAATTGGATTCTCTTGAAATACACGATCTAAAAAGGTTGCTGGTCGATGGACTAGTAACGGTGCCTTTCCTTGGCCCTCTTTTCTTTTTAACTCTTCATATAACTGCTGTAACCTTTGCATTTCAGCTTGTATTTCTTCAATTTCTCCTTTTTCAGAAGCTGAGCGGAAAATATAACCTCCTTTCCCTTCTACTTCAATTTGGAGTAATTGTTGCCTTCTTTTATTGTTTTTTATTTTCCGAGAAACCGCACGCATTTCATCATATGGCATATAAACGACATATTTCCCGGTAAATTCTATATTTGCTGTCAATTTTGGCCCTTTCGTATCAATTGCCTCTTTTACAACTTGTACGAGCACCGCTTGTCCTTCATGTATATGATAAGAAGATGGTACATCATCGTACGAAAGATAAGCATGTTTTTCTAAACCTATATTTACAAAAGCTGCATTCATTCCAGCAATCGTTCTTACGATACGTCCAACATAAATATGCCCAACAATCTCTTGTTCTTCATTTCGTTTCCATAAAAACTCAACAATTTTCTTCTTCTCTTCAATTGCAACGCGTTTTTCCGATCCAGCGTAGTTCATATATAACGTTTTCAAAATACTTTCCTCACTTTATAATCTTCTTTGCTTTTACAATAATAAAAGGTTAGTGCTAACGTCAACACTAACCGATTAATTCTTCAACAGATGAAGTTGTTCGTTTTTCAGTAAAATACGCATAAAGCAATTCATTTTCATCCAATGTGTAATGTTCTTTATATTTTCCGCGGACGATAATAGAATGCTTATAGCCTCTACGAAATTTTGTGAATATCTTATATAAATGATCTTCTGATTGCACCTCAATCGGTGCAATCTTTTCAATTCCTCTTTTGTTCCCATAATAACGTTCTAATAAAAAACGCATAAAGGCATACCGTCTTTGCTTCCATTCTTGATATAACGACACCGCTAAAAATATGAGTAGTACCCACATCATAATATTGTTACTATTCCAAAGTAACTGCCCTCCTAGTATGACACTAAAAAAAACACATGATAATTTCATCATCTTTTCATGTGCTTGTAAATAAGGAAAACGATATGATAGTACGTTAAACAATACTTTTCCACCATCAAGAGGCCAAATAGGTAGTAAATTAAACGCTAAAATAATTATATTATTCCACATAAAGAAATAATATAATTCCGCATGAAGCCAACCAGCTTCAAACAACATATAGCCTACCGCCATCATCCAAAGATGTTGAATAGGTCCTGCAATTACAACAACTAGTTCCTCTTTCAATGATTTATTCCCATGTTCCTCAAGCT
The DNA here is from genome assembly GCF_051916145.1 of Bacillus cereus group sp. MYBK245-2. NCBI lineage: Bacteria > Bacillati > Bacillota > Bacilli > Caryophanales > Bacillaceae > Bacillus > Bacillus cereus group sp. MYBK245-2. The sequence goes on from NZ_JBQAGB010000004.1 coordinate 47,014, forward strand.
CAGCCACACCACCAAACGGCAAAAGTTGAATCTTCTTAATACGCCAATTATAGTGTGCCGCTGCAAAAGCATGCCCAAGTTCATGGATGAGAACGATACAAAATAACAGTAGTAACTCTTTAAAACGTGCCGTGAAAATACCAATGACAATAATAACCCAAAACAACGGATGTACTGAAATCTTTGTTAAAACATCTCTATATTTAATCAAATGAAATCACCTGAATCGGATCAATAAATTTTTCGTCCTTTTTTATTGCGAAATAAAACTTACCATTTTTATTATTCGCATCATTATTCACTGTTCCAATTTTTTGTTTCTTTGAAACATAATCATATAATTTCACTGACATATCATTTAAATTTGCATACCATGACTCCGTACCATCTGCATGCTGAATTTGAACTGTATTACCAAGTTCCTCTTTCTTGCCCGCAAAAACTACTAGCCCTTCATTCACTGACTCAACAGTTGCATTTGTAGCTGTTTGTACAAATACACCTTGGCCATTTTTTTGAAACCCTTGCATCACCTTTCCGGAAGCAGGAATGGCATAATCTTTTTGCTGAATCGTTTCTTCTTTTTTCTCATTAGGCGAATAGAACACGAGCGGTTTTCCAAACTGTTTTTCGTACCATTTCGCTACAGTAGCAAACTGAAACTCTTCTTTCATCACTTTTTCTGTAACAGCTTTAGCACCGTCGAAAGAAGCTGGTGCATTCTTATATAAAATAGCGACAGAAAGAACTAATATTGCTGATAACAATACTTTGAAGAAAAACACTTCTTTTCGAAATAAAGGATGAATTTCCTTTTCTCCATCTTCAATAAAGACTGTTTCACTATCAAAATTCCCTCCAGCAAAATACTGCTCTTCCTCCATCCTTTCTTGCTCTGCCTTCCTCTTCGCAATCCGTTTTTTAATTTCTTCTACACGTCTATTCTTCATACTGTCTCCTTTCTTTCGTTAAGCTAATGTACATAGAAACAGTTGTATACAGTTTGTACATATGTATGAGCTAGGTATGGAAGATATTCGTGTGAAGAAAAAAGAAAGCACTCCGCAAATATGCGAAGTGCTTTTAACGGATTCCAAAGAAGTTTTTCACCTTTGTAAATACCGATACCTTTTCTTGTTCAAATGCTTGTAATGGGACATTCTCACCCAACAAACGTCTTGCAATATTACGATAAGCTAACGCTGCTTTTCCGCTCGGTTGCAACGCTACAGGCTCACCTGTATTTGTAGCACGAATAACTTCATCATCATCTTCGACAACACCAAGAAGCTCGATTGACAATGTACGTACGATTTCATCAACATCTAACATATCCTGTTCATGAAGCATATGACTACGCACACGATTAATAACAAGTTTCGGTGGTTCAATATCCTCTTTTTCTAAAAGCCCGATAATACGATCCGCATCGCGCATTGAGGATACTTCTGGCGTCGTAACAACAATTGCTTTATCCGCACCAGCTACCGCGTTTTTAAATCCCTGCTCAATCCCCGCAGGACAATCAATTAATATGTAATCATAATCTTGACGTAATACTTGTATTAATTCATCCATTTGTTCAGGTGTTACCGCTGATTTATCACTCGTTTGTGCTGCAGGTAATAAATAAAGATCATCAAAACGTTTATCTTTAATAAGAGCCTGAGGTAAACGGCAACGCCCTTCAACGACATCAACAAGATCAAATACAATACGATTTTCCAGCCCCATTACTACGTCTAAGTTTCGAAGACCGATATCTGTGTCAATTAAGCACACTTTCTTTCCAGATAACGCTAGGGCTGTCCCAATGTTCGCAGACGTTGTAGTTTTACCTACACCGCCTTTTCCAGATGTAATTACTATTGCCTCTCCCACAGCTATACAATTCCCCTTTCTAACTTTGTTAAATTAGGTCTAAGATGAGTGAGAAGTTGCAGTCGATCGACAACAATGTGATTGTTCTCATTAATATACGCACATTCTGCCGCCTCCGCTCCGTCTTCTTTCTCTTCCGGAGCCCGCATTGCCACATCACTAATTCGAAGTTGCATCGGGTTCATAACAGATGCAGCGATTACAGCATCTGAATCCCCATAATACCCCGCATGTGCAATTCCTCTTAATGATCCTACGACAAAAATATTCCCCCCAGCGATAACCGTTCCGCCTGGATTAACATCACCAATTAACAATAAATTTCCTTTTACATGTAAAACTTGTCCAGAGCGAACAATTTTGGAAATAGGGACGATTTCTGTTTCTTCTTTCCAAGCTATTGCTTCCTCTTTCGTTATAACATCACTTTCAATCGAATCCACAACGAGATTCTTTTTATTACGAATTAACGTACGAATCTCTTCTTGTTGGACTTCTGTTAAATAACGGTTTCCTACTTTCACATGCACTTCAATTAAAGAGCGTCCATCACCATCATAGTAATGTGTAGAAAGCTTTTCATCCAATTCCTTCAATAATTCAGAGAATGAACAACAATCATCTAAATGAAGGGTTATTCCGTCTTTTGTCCCTTTTATTGTTACATTTTGTTGCTTTTTTTCTTCCACTAAAGTTCACCCCACCGATTCAATTCGACATAAAATTAGAAAATCCTTTTTTCTTTTTCTTCCATCGCTTTTGAAAGACGCACTAAATATCGTCTCAGTGGGAAACAAACTATCAATAAGAAAATTGCATTTAGCAATAAAGTAGACAGGAGACGATCTGTGAAAAAGACATACGCCGACATATGAGTACGTCCTAACAAAGTTAAAAATCCATACACATAATACTCTAATGCTACTATGCTAGCTAGTACGATAGAAGTAACAATAAATAAATTCAATTGTAGTACCTTCATCACACTATAAACTAAATAAACTAAAATCGGATACGCAAAAATATATATACCAACAAGTTCCGTGTATACGGTATCAAATAAGAAACCAAATAATAGTCCGTAATAAATCCCTTGGACCGGACTATAGTACACAGTAATAAAACATAACACAATGATAAAGAAATGAGGTGATGCTATACTGTCTTTCCAAAAAACCTCTGTTGGAACAATAGTAGCAAACATATTTTCAAATAAAAAAGCAAAAAGGAGCAAAAGAGGAAGAGCTGCTCTTTTTAAAATCTTCATCATCTCTTCTCCCCCTCCTATTCTAATGGCGCTGAAGGCGTTTCACGTTTCGCAACTACAACATGCTCTACGTCATTTAAATCAGCGGCTGGCTTTACATAAGCTGTTTTTGTTAAACCATATGGATCCGGCTGAACATCAACGATGGTTCCAATTACAAGACCTTTCGGGAAAATATCACCAAGTCCAGATGTTACAACTAGTTGATCGGTCTTTACATTTGCATCAGAGCCAATCTTTGTGAACAGAAGTAAGTGTTTTTCTTTGTCGTACCCTTCAATCAATCCAAAGATTTTCTCATCACCTTGTACGATAGCAGAAACACGATTTGTTCGGCTCATAGAACTTAACAATTCTACTGATGATGTAAACTGAGATACACTTTTCACTCGTCCAACTAAACCTTGTGGAGTTAATACAGCCATATCTTTTTTAATTCCTTGCTGTGCCCCTTTATCAAGTCCAACTAAATCGTACCATTTATCTGGATTACGAGAAACAACAGTCGCTGGAATTTCAGTATAACCGCTATTTAACTTATCTTTACCCGTTAACTCTTGTAGTTTCTTTTTATCATCTTCTAATTGTTTTACTTTCCCTGATAGACCTGCATAATTGTCTAATTTTGCTTTTAATTCTTTATTCTCTTCATACGTGCGCTTTACATCCTCTACATTTTCGAAGAATCCAGCTACGTATTTCGCTGGCTTTTGGAATACACGTTCTACAACACCGACAGTGTCTTTAACAAACTGCTCTGGCCATGTTAAACTGTTCCGTTCTTTCAATGAGATTCCAATCAATGCCACGAGAAGAATAATACTAACTAACAAAACAATTAATCTTTTGTTTAAGAAAAACTGTGGCACGTTCACACCCTCTTAATTTCATTGATTTTTATTTTGCAATATTATCGAGCAGCAGTTTTGAAAAGATCGATATTGTCTAATGCTTTACCCGTTCCAATTGCTACGCAATCTAATGGGTCTTCTGCAACAAGAACTGGCATATTTGTTTCTTCACTAATTACTTTATCTAAATTACGTAGTAATGCTCCGCCACCTGTTAATACGATACCACGGTCCATAATATCTGCCGCTAATTCAGGTGGAGTTTTCTCTAACGTATTTTTAACAGATTCTACAATGGCATCTACTGTATCTTTTAATGCATCTGCAATTTCTTCTGGTTGAATTAGTACTGTTTTTGGTAAACCACTTACTAAATCACGACCGCGAATTTCCATAGGCTCGATACCTTCTGGCTCGCCTGCAGAACCGATTTCTAATTTTAATGCTTCAGCTGTTCTTTCACCGATCATTAAGTTGTAGCTTTTCTTAATGTACTGAATGATTGAATCATCCATATCATCACCAGCAACACGAACTGATTGACTTGTTACAATACCACCTAAAGAAATGATTGCAACTTCTGTTGTACCGCCACCGATATCAACAACCATGCTACCAGTTGGTTCCCAAACAGGTAAGTTTGCACCAATTGCTGCTGCAAATGGTTCTTCGATAGGATAAGCATCACGAGCACCAGCTTGACGAGTCGCATCAATTACTGCACGTCTTTCTACAGCTGTAATACCAGATGGTACACATACCATTACATAAGGCTTACGTGAGAAGAATCCATTTGATTTTTGAGCTTGTTGAATGTAATATTTCATCATTGTTGCTGTTGTTTCGTAATCAGCAATTACACCGTCTTTCATCGGGCGAAGTGCCACAACGTTTCCTGGTGTACGACCAATCATTTGTTTTGCATCGCTACCTACAGCAACGATTTGTTTCGTATCAGTTTGTAACGCTACTACTGAAGGTTCACGTAAAACTACACCTTTTCCCTTTACATATACAAGCGTGTTCGCAGTTCCTAAGTCTATTCCAAGATCGCGAGTAAAGCCACCAAATCCAAACATATTATTTATCTTCCTTTCTTGTTTTCACGGACTCATTTTTTCTTACTTTATATTATAAAAACAGTACGTTTTTTATATCTTTATCCTTTTTGTAGATAATTTTCTACAAAAAACTCATAAATCACATTATAAAACAAAATAAGTAAAAAGCATAGTCTTAAATATGACCTTTTTCCTTTAAACTCACGAATTTATGGTCACCTATTATAATATGATCGAGCACTTCAATTCCGATAATTCGGCCGCATTCTACTAAGCGTTTTGTTACTTCAATATCTTCTCGGCTCGGCGCGGGATCTCCTGAGGGATGGTTATGAAGACATATGATAGAGGCTGCTGCACGGCGAAACGCTTCTTTAAAAACTTCCCTTGGATGTACAATTGATGAGTTTAAACTTCCAATAAAAATCGTCTGCCTATGTATAACTTGATTCTTTGTGTTCAAATATAGACATACAAAATGCTCCTGCTGCAGGAAGCGCATTTCTTCCATCATATATGTGGCGCAATCTTCCGGGCTTCGAATGCTGTATCTATTTTGATATTCTAAACGCACCATTCTTCTACCGAGTTCAAAAGCAGCTATAAGCTGAGTTGCCTTCGCAACCCCGACACCATGTATACTGACAAGCTCTTCTAACGTTGCATCTTTCAACATACGTAAACCATCAAAATGATGTAAAATTTTATCTGATAACTTCAAAACTGTTTCTTCTTTAGAACCTGTTCTGAGTAACACTGCAAGAAGCTCCCGATTGGATAAACTTCCAGCCCCTTCTAACAATAAACGCTCCCGTGGCTGTTCTTCTTTGACAACATCACGAATACCGTTCATTTCTCCACCCCTTTATTTGTTCTCTCAAAGAAAATCCCATGCAATTTTACGCATGTGTTACATCAATATTAAATTGTTTTAATTCCCGAACAAGACGTGAAATTGGTAACCCAACTACACTATAGTAGTCTCCTTGAATATGTTGAACAAAAATAGATCCTTTACCTTGAATCCCATAACTTCCTGCTTTATCCAAAGGCTCTTTCGATGCAATGTATGCATCAATTTCCTCTTCTGTTAATTCCCAAAACGTAACTTCTGTACGCTCGTAAAAAGTGACTGTTTTGTCCTTTGCTATAATTGCAACACCAGTATACACTTCATGTGTTTTCCCTGATAATAATTGCAACATTTCTTTCGCCTCAGCCTCATTAGATGGCTTTCCAAGAATACGCGACTCATATGTAACAATTGTGTCTGCACCTAACACAATATGATCACTGTTATTTTCTGCTACCGCAGATGCTTTTTGCAGGGCAAGGGACATAACAATATCAGAAGGCGATGAATACGCACCAATCGTTTCTTCTACTTCACTTACAACAATTTCAAATGGCACACCCGCTAACTCAAGCAATTCCTTCCTGCGAGGTGATCCTGAAGCTAAAATAATTTTTTTCATATTTTCTCCTTCCTTTCTCACATGAAGCAGAATCATTTATATCAATCGTATCAAAGGAATAGTTTGTCCACAAATAAAAGAAATATTATTTTCTCTAAACAAAATAATACTTCCTTACTAAAACACGATTATATTCCTGTCATAGAGAAAGCACTTTACTCTAAATTCAAAAGAAAAGAAAGAAGCATCTACACTTCTTCCTTCGTCATTTCATTATCCTATTATTTCACCTTTTGTGAAACAATTTTTTCGTATGAAAGTATACCATCAATGATAACTTGATTTAATTTCGCTAAAGATTCCTTATCACCTTTTCCGTCCTTCACTGTTTGCACAGCTACTGACGTGTACATATACAATTTCTTCGCTTCTTCCTGCTTCATACTTTTCCCTTCTTTTTCAATCGCTTTCCACTCTTTTTCGATTGCACTTATATCTTTTGCATTACTTTTTTCACTAGCTTGTACGCTAGAAGCATATTTTGCTAAATGAGTATATAATGGCTGTACTTTTGTTAAAAACGCCCCAACTTCTTTATCATCTTTAAGTAACGCTTTATCTGTTATATCCCAGTCCTTTTTCAATACGGAGACATTATCATTTTTATACTGCGTCATTAATTGGTTTATGCCTTGTTCATCGCTAGCAATACCAACAACTAATGCATACTTATCACCGCTCGGTTTTAAGGCTGCTACACCTCCATTACCTTTCCACTCTTCAAGAGCGGCCTGTCCCTTTTCTTCAGAAGAATAGATTCCTCCTTGAACAAAAAATAATTTCATTGGATCTAATGACGTTCCTGTCTGTGCTTTTGTCTTTTCCTCTTTTGGTGCTGGTGTTTGTTCTACCGTTCCGCCCACCTTTGATTCTTCCTTTCGCATCTGCTTCGAAGCTGTTACTTCGCTTCCTCCTGTCGCACCTTGTCCTTTCAGTAACTGTAGCATCCCCATCCCAAACGCCGTACCAATAATAATTGCAGTTGCAACGATTGCAATTAACGTATTGCTCCACTTCTTTCGATTTTTTTCCGTAGACGCTACTTTCGATTTTTGAAACGGAACAACGTTTTTTGGCCTTTCACTTTCTACTACCATCCAGTCAAATTCATCTTTCTTCTTCTCCTCATACTTCGCTTCTGTTCCATTCACTTTCACTGAGATCGTTCGTGATTGCTTGTCCATACACTCACACCTCACCTCTTATCGTTGTCCGCATCATATCATATTCATTTCACAAAAAAACGAGATATTTGTCAGAGGAATTCGCCAAATAACCCTATATATTTATCTTATATGTATGCATTTGACTTCATTTGTAGAACAAAAAAACTAGATAGCAAAGACTATCTAGTTTTTTTCGCGAATATATTTTCGAACTTCCGAAATGAAATAAAGAGAACCTGTTATGATAAAAACATCATTTTCTCCAAGCATTTCAACCTTCGTATCAATTGCCTCTTTCCAATTTTCAAAAACTAATTTTGACTCTTCCTTTGCATACGATGCAAGTTTGTCAGCAGAAATAGCACGATCAAAGGCGAATGTTGTAAAAATAATTTCATCGGCGATGCTTTCTAATTGACCTACCATATTGTGCAATTGTTTATCACCAAGGGCAGTAAATAAAACTATTACATTTTTATCTTTGTAATGTGATTCTACCGTTTTCACAAGACTTTCAATACCTTCTGGGTTATGAGCACCATCTATAATAATATCCGGATTACTTTGCAGTTTTTCAAAGCGCCCCACCCAATACGCTTCCTGTAATCCCGTTCTTATTTCTTCTTCCTCAATTAAAAATGATAAGTATGTTTTTACATACATGACTGCCATAAGCGCAAGTGCTGCGTTTCCTACTTGATGGCTGCCTTTCATTGAAATTCGCACATCTTCAAAAGAGGCGAAAGGACAAGTGAAATCGAAATGTTCTCCATCTTCGCTAGACTGTTTATGTAACGATGTAAAATGGTTGCCCATCTCGTATAAATTTGCATGATTTTCCTTTGCAACTTTTTGAATGACTTGCAGCGCTTCCTCATCTTGCACACCAGTAATAACCGGAACACCAGACTTAATAATTCCCGCCTTTTCATATGCAATTTCTCCTAATGTATTACCTAAAATATGCATATGATCGTGACCGATATTCGTAATAATCGTGAGAACTGGATGAATCACATTCGTAGAATCAAAGCGCCCTCCAAGCCCTGTTTCAAATAAAACAACATCACAGAAATTAACTTTACCGAAGTAACAAATTGCCATAACAGTAATAATTTCAAACTCAGTCGCTTCCCCTAAATCCGTCTCATCTAGTTTTTCAACGACTGGCTTTACCATCTTTACAAGTTCAGTAATCTCTTCATCTGCAATTGGTGTTCCATTCACACTAATACGCTCGTTAAATGTTTCAATATAAGGGGAGGTAAATGTTCCTACCTTATATTTTGCATTTTCTAACATGTAGCGCATATATGTTAACGTTGAACCTTTTCCATTTGTACCAGCAAGGTGAACACATTTTATGTGACGCTCTGGATTTCCGAGCTCTTCTAGCATCCATCTCATTCTTTCTAATCCCGGTTTAATACCAAATTTCAACCGGCTATGAATCCAGCCTATCGCTTCTTCGTATGTATGTATCACGTATGCTTTCCCCTTTCAAAAGACAACCTTCATATTCCTATTATACGCAAAGAAAAGAGACTCACCAATATAGTGAGCCTCTAAAAAATATTTTACTTTTCAAGATCTGCTAGACGTTGGCGAACTGCTTCGCGTTTTTCTAGGTAATCTTGCTCTTTCGCACGCTCTCCTTCAATAACTGCTGCAGGAGCTTTCGCTACGAAACCTTGGTTTGAAAGTTTCTTCTGTACACGTTCTACTTCTTTATCGAACTTCTCAAGTTCTTTCTCAAGACGCGCTCTCTCTTCATCAAGATTGATAAGATCAGCTAACGGTAAGAATAACTCTGCACCTGTTACGATTGCAGTCATCGCTTTTTCTGGCGCTTGTAAATCCGTTTGAATTGTTAACTCGCTTGGGTTACAGAAACGCTCAATGTAAGAGCTATTTTTCGTAAGCTGGGCAAGTACAGCCTCATCTTTTGCTTTAATTTGCATTTGAACTTTTTTGCTCATTGGCGTATTAACTTCTGCACGGATGTTACGAACAGAACGAATGATATCAACTAGAAGGTGCATTTCTGCTGCAGCTTCTGCATCTTGTAAATCTTCGCGTACTGTTGGCCACGCTGCTACTGTAATAGATTCGCCTTCGTGCGGTAAATGTTGCCAAATCTTCTCTGTTACGAATGGCATGAATGGGTGTAATAGACGCATTGTTTGATCTAATACGTAAGCTAAAATAGAACGAGTTGTTTTCTTAGCTGCTTCATCTTCACCGTATAGAGGAAGTTTCGCCATTTCAATGTACCAGTCACAGAAATCATCCCAGATGAAGTTGTATAATGAGCGACCAGCTTCACCGAACTCATATTTATCCATGTTACGTGTTACGCTTTCGATTGTTTCATTTAAGCGAGTTAAAATCCACTTATCTGCAACTGATTTTTCACCAGTTAAATCGATTTCTTCATATTTCATGTCATCCATGTTCATTAATACGAAACGTGATGCATTCCAAATTTTATTAATGAAGTTCCAAGTAGATTCTACTTTCTCCATGCTGAAGCGTAAATCTTGACCTGGTGCACTTCCTGTTGATAAGAAGAAACGCATTGCATCTGCACCGTACTTCTCGATAACTTCCATTGGGTCAATACCGTTACCAAGAGATTTACTCATTTTACGTCCTTGCTCATCACGAACTAAACCGTGAATTAATACATCTTTAAATGGACGCTCGCCTGTAAACTCTAAACCTTGGAAAATCATACGAGATACCCAGAAGAAGATGATGTCATAACCCGTTACTAGTGCATCAGTTGAATAGTAACGTTTGAAGTCCGCTGCATCTTCATTTGGCCAACCAAGTGTTGAGAATGGCCATAACGCTGAACTGAACCATGTATCAAGTACGTCGTTATCTTGATTCCAATTTTCAATATCTGCTGGTGCTTCTGTACCTACGTATACTTCACCAGTTTCTTTATGATACCAAGCTGGAATGCGGTGTCCCCACCATAATTGACGAGAAATACACCAGTCGTGAATGTTTTCCATCCAACGTAAATATGTGTTTTCGAAACGATCTGGTACGAACGTTACTTTCTCTTCTTCTTTTTGCTGAAGCGCTACTGCCTTCTCAGCAAGCGGAGCCATTTTTACGAACCATTGTGTTGATAAGTAAGGCTCAACAACTGCACCACTACGCTCACTATGACCTACTGAATGCATATGAGGCTCGATTTCTACTAATACGCCCGCTTCTTGTAAATCTTTCACTAACGCTTTACGACACTCGAAACGATCCATGCCGTTATACTTACCAGCTTTTTCGTTCATCGTTCCATCTTCGTTCATTACTAAGATACGTGGTAAGTCATGACGGTTACCTACTTCAAAGTCATTCGGGTCATGAGCTGGCGTAATTTTTACAACACCTGTTCCGAAATCTTTTTCTACGTACTCATCAGCAATAATCGGAATCTCACGGCCTACGATTGGAAGTGTAACTGTTTTTCCGATTAAATGCTTGTAACGATCATCTTCTGGATGAACCGCTACCGCTGTATCACCAAGCATCGTTTCTGGACGAGTTGTTGCAAGACGAATGTGACCAGATCCATCTGTTAACGGATAGTTCATATGGTAGAATGCACCTTGAACTTCTTTATGAATTACTTCGATATCAGAAAGAGCTGTGCGTGTTGCCGGGTCCCAGTTGATAATATATTCACCGCGGTAAATTAAGCCTTTTTCGTATAATTGAACGAATACTTTATTAACCGCATCAGATAAACCTTCGTCTAATGTGAAACGTTCGCGAGAATAGTCTAGTCCTAAACCAACTTTCCCCCATTGTTGACGAATGTGAGAAGCGTATTCTTCTTTCCATTCCCAAGCCTTTTCAAGGAATTTCTCACGGCCAAGATCGTAACGTGAAATACCTTCTTCACGAAGTTTCCCTTCTACTTTCGCTTGTGTTGCGATACCCGCATGATCCATTCCTGGAAGCCACAATACATCGTAACCTTGCATACGCTTCGTACGAGTTAAAATATCTTGAAGAGTTGTATCCCAAGCATGACCTAAGTGTAACTTACCAGTTACGTTCGGAGGTGGAATTACAATTGTATACGGTTGTTTCTTCTCGTCTCCTGTTGCTTCAAAATATTTGCCTTCTAGCCACCACTGATAAAGGCCTTCTTCAACGGACATATGATCATATTTAGTTGGTAAATTCTTTTCCGTGTTTGACATTATTTTCCCTCCTTAAAATAAAAAATGCCCCTCATCCAAAAAAAGGACGAGGGACATCGCGGTACCACCTTTATTTACAAACAAATTCAGGAATTTGCTTATACTCTTAATTTGATAACGGACAAATCCGTCTTTTCCTAATGAGAACTACTCCGTTCAGAAAAGATGCTCCAGGGCTACCTTCTAACATAACTATCTAGAGAATCTCCCAGCTAATGATTCTCCTCTCTGAAGACGTTTCTTGTTATACTCTTCCCCTTCAAGGCATTTATATGATTGTTAATTATTATATACAATAGTGTAAAAAACGAAACCTTATTCGTCAAGATAAATTTAAGACTACAGCTTTTTGAGTAAAAAAAGAAGATAAGTAGCATCCCCTACTTATCTTCTTTATCCGTTCCCTTGCTGGGCAGCTTGTAATTGCGAAAGAAAATATTCTATATTACTAACGAGCCAATGCGCTTGTTGCAAACTCTTTACTCCGAGAAGTTCATTTTCCTCATTACGCCGCTCTCTTCTTTTCTTATAAGACTGGATTTGCCGAATAAATTGCGATGGATACGTCATATACGCAAACATGAGTAGTTGTTCTTCTTTCGTAAAAGGGAAGTTTTTTTGATACATTTGATACCATTCAAACCGATCACTTCGCGCAATTGGATATGTGTTTAACGACCGAGAATAAAACCCTACAATATCTTGCACAGGTGTTGCAAACTTCGATTTTTCTAAACTAATAAAATAGCCATTCCGTTCATAATCAAATAAAAAATGATTAAGCGATACGTTACCATGTACAAAAGTAATGCGCGTTGTTTCTTTTTCTTTCATCGCATCGTTCCACTCATTTAATTGCTTCGTTGCAAACTCACGCGCTCTCATTACATGATGATAGTACGTACAATACTGCAATTCAAACGGAGACATATACCACTTCGCTTCCGATTCTACAAGAAACTCTTCTAACATCTCTCCATCATTTTCCCAGCGATTGGATATATTTGTATAATGTTTTTCTAAATCCTCTTCTGTATACGTTTCTTCTTTTACCGTTTTTTGGTGCAACGTTCCGAGAGTCTGAAACATTTTATGGTATTGATCATTATCCTCGCCGTTCCCTTCCGCACGCTCTAACCAAGGCATTAAATAATAATTATACGTACCATCACTTAAAATATAATTTCCGTCCGTCGCATGGTATATAGGTACATAATTTGAAAAACCTTTCTCCTTCAAATATTGAATATGATGCAAAAAATTATTCCGCTCTAACTTCCTGCCTTCTATTTTCTTGAGCGCATATGGACCTTGATTCGTATAAATTTTCGTCACACTTCCGTGCTCTTCCATATGCTGCGTATTCAATCTATATTGCCTTACAATGGGTTCATAACGATTTCGTAATTCCATATCCATACGAATAACCCTTTCTATTCAAAACATAGCCTTTAGAAAAATAAGTGAGTGAAAACACTCACTTATTTCGCTTTTGCTCTTGAAACAGGAATATAAATAATTTGTCCTGTAGTTAAATATATATCTTCTGTTTGATTGACACGGTATAAGTTTTGTACAGATGTTTCATAACGTTCTGCAACAGATTCGATCGTATCTCCTTCTTGCACAAAATACATTCGTAACTTTGTAAATTCTTCTTCCGGTTCTTTCGTAAATAATTTTGTTAAATAAAGCGCATTTTCATCCCGCTGTGAATACGTTTCCTCTTCTTGTACTTCTTGTTTTTTCGCTTGTTCTTTCTTAAAATCTTTTCTTCCGAACAATTCAAATTGCGGCGTTGTTTCTTTCTCCTCTTCACGCTCTACAAATTCATGTTCTTCTATTTCCTCTTCTTCTACTTCCTGCTCTTTTCTTTCTTCTAGTTGGAACGGTTCAAATGCGTAATCTTCCCACTCATCTGATTCCTTATAGGCTGGCTCTTCGACTTGTGGCGTTGGTCTAGTTTCATGCTCTTGCGCAGAATCATCCTCTAACTCAGCATACGCCGTTTCTTCCTCTTCATCCTCAATTCTTTCTTCATCACATAAACCTGTAATAGATATATCCGCTAATAATTGTAAGCAACCATTTTCCTTTAGTTCATAATCAAATTCCTCGATAGATACATATAATTCTTCAATTACTTTCACACGGTTTCTTGGGATTGATATTTCAAGCGGGAAGGAATGAACAAGTTCATTAACCCCATCTTCTCTTGTTTCTACATAATCAATGGACTTCGCTGGCGATAGATCTCTTAATGAATAAGCTGAATCATCTTTTCGTGCAACATACTCTCCCGTTAAATCTAATTGCCCTCTCACAATTACCTCATGATCAAGCTCTTCTATCTCAACGTCTGGATCTAACGAAATTGACAAAAGTTCTTCGACTTCCTGTCCTTTTTGGAACCAAACAGATTCTTTTAATGAAAAACGTAATGAATGATCTGTTGCCACTTCTTTTCCCCCTCCCAAACTATATGTCATTACAGATTTATGTACGGAAAGCTGACTTTATGAATAAAAAAAATCGCCCCCCTTACGGAGAGCGATTTTCTTTATTCAATTAAGCTTTTAATTTTGACATTGCAATTTCAGCCGCTGCAATTGTCGCCTCAATATCTGCATCACTATGTGCTGTCGATAAGAATAAACCTTCAAATTGGGATGGCGGTAAAAATACACCTTGTTCTACCATTTCACGATAGTAAGCCGCAAAGAACTCTAAGTTTGAAGATTTTGCTGCGTCGTAATTAATAACTGGTTCATCTGTAAAGAAGATACCAATCATAGAACCCGCACGATTGATATGATGCGGAATGCCATGTTTTTCAGCCGCTTTACGTAAGCCAGATTCTAGCATTTCAGCTTTACGCTCAAATTCTACATACGATTCTGGCGTTAACTGTACTAACGTTTCATAACCTGCCGCCATTGCTAGTGGGTTACCTGATAAAGTACCTGCTTGATAAATCGGTCCGCTCGGTGCAACTTGGCGCATAATTTCTGCTTTACCACCGTATGCTCCTACCGGTAATCCACCACCGATTACTTTACCTAAACAAGTTAAATCAGGTGTTACACCGTAATAACCTTGTCCACAATTATAAGCAACACGGAATCCTGTCATTACTTCATCAAAAATAAGCAATGCACCATTTTGCTCTGTTACTTCACGAAGACCTTCTAAAAATCCTGGTTGCGGAGGAACAACCCCCATATTCCCTGCTACTGGTTCTACAATGACACAAGCAATATCATCACCGAATTGTTCGAAAGCGTATTTCACACTTTCTAAATCGTTATACGCTACTGTAATCGTATTTTTCGCTACACCTTCTGGTACACCAGGGCTATCTGGTAAACCTAGCGTTGCTACACCAGAACCCGCTTTAATTAATAACGAGTCACCATGACCGTGATAACAACCGATAAATTTCAAAATTTTGTTACGGCCTGTATAACCACGAGCTAAACGTAGCGCACTCATTGTCGCTTCTGTTCCAGAGTTAACCATACGCACAATCTCAATTGATGGAACACGCTCAATAACAAGTTTTGCTAATTTATTTTCAATTTCCGTTGGAGCACCGAAGCTCGTACCTTTTTCAGCAACAGCTTTTAAAGCCTCAACAACACGATCATTTGCATGACCATGAATTAATGGACCCCATGATAATACGTAATCGATGTATTCATTTCCATCGATATCATATACTTTAGAGCCTTTTCCACGCTCCATAAACAACGGATTCATACCGACAGACTTAAAGGCACGAACTGGGCTATTTACGCCACCAGGCATTAAATCTTGAGCCTCTTCAAACGCTGCAATCGACTTATCAAACTTTTTCATTATTTAGCGCCTCCTTCTTGTAACCATCTTGCTGCATCTTTCGCATGATACGTAATAATTAAATCTGCTCCTGCGCGTTTCATACTAATTAATTTTTCAAGTACAACTTCTTTTTCATTAATCCACCCATTTTGCGCTGCCGCTTTAATCATTGAATATTCACCGCTTACGTTATAAGCAACGACTGGCAAGTTAAAGTTATTTTTCACATCACGAACGATATCTAAGTAAGAAAGAGCTGGCTTTACAATTAAGAAATCTGCCCCTTCCATTACATCTGATTCTGCTTCACGGAATGCTTCCATGCGGTTCGCTGGGTCCATTTGATATGTTTTACGATCACCAAATTGCGGTGCACCGTGCGCAGCATCACGGAATGGTCCGTAAAATGCTGATGAATATTTCACAGCGTATGACATAACTGGTACATGTCCAAAACCATTTTCATCTAATGCGTGGCGAATTGCTGTTACGAATCCGTCCATCATGTTTGATGGCGCAATAATGTCCGCCCCTGCTTTCGCTTGACTTACAGCTGTTTTTGCAAGAACTGCAAGAGACTCGTCATTTAAAATAATACCATCTTCAATTACACCGCAATGACCATGGCTTGTGAATTGACATAAACATGTATCCGCAACTACTACTAGATCAGGGAATTCACCTTTAATTTGCTGAATCGCACGTTGCACAATTCCATGATCACAATATGCTGATGATCCAACTTCATCTTTTTCAGCAGGTAAACCAAATACAATAACAGAACGAATACCTAAATCAACAACTTCTTGCATTTCAGCTTGCAATAAATCTAAAGATATTTGATATACGCCTGGCATAGAAGGCACTTCATTACGAACATTTTCTCCTTCTAATACAAAAATAGGGTAAATAAAATCTTCCGTATGTAAAAACGTTTCACGCACAAGCGCACGCATGCCCCTGCTTTGTCTTAAGCGACGATGACGATTAAATTGTAAAGAGTTCATAGATTTCTATCCCCATTCTTTTATTTTATAGATTCACAAACACATTGTATTAATGCTTCTACAGTGTACTCTTTCGGCATAATAATATGCGGAAAATAAAGGCTCGCCTCTTTTTCCGTAATAGGCCCTATACAAGCAATTGTACATTTTTTTGTCCATTCTCTCCAGTTTGTACCCTCAAGTAAACGAACAAAACTAGTAACAGTGGAAGGGCTCGTAAATGTAATAATGTCTACTTTCCCTACTTCTAACGCTTCTATAAGCTCTTGCTTTTTCTCTACATTCTCTTTCGTACCATATACGATAAGCTCATCTAGAGAAACACCCATTTCACGAAGCGCAACTGGAATTACGTCTCTTGCTAAATTCCCTTTCGGAAATAAAATGCATTCGTTTCCACTTAGTCTTTTTACAAACTCTTCTGCAAATACTTCTGCAACAAATGAAGTTGGAACGAAGTCCACTTCATAGCCTCGCTTTTCTAACTCTAACTTTGTTTTCACGCCTACTGCAGCAATTTTAGTCGTTACAGGTAGCTTCTGTCTCAAACGATCTAGAAAAAAAGCTACCCCATTTTTACTCGTAAAAATAACCCAGTCATACGAATGTAACTGCCCTGCTATATGTTGAATTTGCCTATGAGACATACCTTCCATACGCAAAAGCGGAATTTCCAATGGAATTCCGCTCTTTTCTTTCACCGCTACACTCATTTGTTTTGCTTGATGCTGGGCACGCGTAACCAATACCGTTTTGCCAGCGAGAGCATTCATACTTATTGTTGCCCCTTATTTGCAGCAAGAATAAGTTCTTTTGCACCTTGTTTTATTAAACGGTCCGCAGCCTCTAATCCTACTTTCTCTGGATCAGTTCCTACTACTGTCTCTTTCAATAAAACAGAACCGTCCATAGACCCGACAAGAGCTGTTAATTCGATTGCATCGTTTTCTGTAAGAGTTGCATATCCTGCGATCGGCACTTGGCATCCACCTTCAAGTTTATGAAGAAATACGCGTTCTGCTGCCACTGTTTTTTCTGTTACTCCATCATTCATATGAGCTAACAACTGCAGTAAATCTTTATCATCCTCACGACACTCAATCGCTAATGCACCTTGTCCTACAGCAGGTACACATAACGTCTCATCTAAATGTTCTGTAATAACTTCATTATCCCAGCCCATTCTTTGTAATCCCGCTGTCGCTAAAATAATTGCATCGTAATCTTCTTCTTTTAATTTGCGTAAACGTGTATCGATATTTCCGCGAATCCACTTCACTTGTAAGTCTGGTCTCGCAGCGAGTAGCTGTGCACTACGTCTTAAACTACTCGTACCTAAAATAGCGCCTTCTGCTAACTCTTTAAACGACGCTCCGTTTTTTGAGATAAAAGCATCACGAGGGTCAACACGCTTTGGTGTACAACCAATCATTAATCCCTCTGGAAGTACGGCCGGCATATCTTTCATACTATGTACAGCCATATCAATTTCTTTCGTAAGTAGCGCATGTTCAATCTCTTTCACAAACAAGCCTTTGCCACCTACTTTTGAAAGAGTAACATCTAAAATAACATCGCCTTTTGTGACGATTTCTTTCACTTCAAATTCATATGGTAAACCTAGCGCTTTTAACTGATCAATAAACCAATTTGTTTGCGTTAATGCTAATTTACTCTTTCGTGACCCTACAATAATTTTGCGCATAATTTTCTCTCCTCATTATAAATACCAAAAGTGGAAGTTGGATAAACTGCTTAATAGAAAAATATTAATTAGCATTACGAGAAATGCTCCGATGTTCCACTGCACGATTTTCTTCCCTTGCAACACATCTGCCGCTCGTAAATATAGGCCAGCACAATATACAAATAGAACGACAAAAGACCCGATTACTTTCGTATCATACCAATGGAAATTGTCCAATTTTGTATATCCCCATATGCATCCTAATAAAATAGCTAGTAAGAAAAATGGAACAGAAAATAAATTTAATCCGTAAGACATCGATTCTAGCTTCGGTAAATTCCCTAACCTTCTTAATCTCGCATTCCATTTTTTCTTTTTTAATAGGCGATATTGCAATAAATACATAATAGAAAAAATGAACGATACAGTAAAAGTTGCATAAGAAATAATAGCCATACCGACATGTACATATACAAGCTCCGAAACTAATTGCTCTGCAAGTACCGGCGACATCTTTCCAAGCGGCGTAAAAATAGAAAAAGCGCTTACGCCAAATGCAACAACATTTGTAAAAAAGACTAAAAAATCGATTCTCATAAATCGATTAATGACTAACGACATCGTAATCAATAGCCAAACATAAAAATAAATGCCTGATAATAAGGTTAAAAGAGGATTCGTTTCTGAATCTGTAGCTCTAAGCAACATAAAAATAGAATGCAGAACCCATACAATCGAAAGTAACCAAAAAGCAAATCGGTTCGCCTTTCGGTTACTTTGGAAATAATCTATAAAATATAAACTAATGCTACAAGCATATAAAATAATTGCAATATGATAAATAATACTGTTATTTAAAAAACTCATCCGATCATCCTTCCAAATTATAAAGATGGAACGGATGGTGTCCACGCTCTTTTATGTTCTACTTCTTCCGCACGACTCTCTACGTCTTCCATTTCTAAATCGAAAATCTTTGCAAATAACGCTAATTTTTCGTCTGCTCCCTCTTCAGCAGCTATTTCTTTCGCTACTAAAATTGGGTCTTTTAATAATTGATTAATAATACTTTTCGTATGCTTACTAATTACTTTTCTCTCACGATCACTAAGAGTTGGTATTTTTCGTTCCAGACTTTCCATCGTTTCACTTTGAATAGCAAGTGCCTTATCACGAAGAGCTGATATTAACGGAACGACACCAAGTGTACTTAACCACGTTTTAAATAAAACAATTTCCTCTTCAATCATAAATTGAATTTTCTCTGCTTCTTTCAAACGCTCAGCACGGTTCGCTTCTACTACTCCTTGCAAATCATCAATGTCATACAAGAAAGAACCTTCTAGCTCATCAATTGCTGGATCAATATCACGCGGCACTGCAATATCAACCATAAATAATGGACGACCAGAGCGCATTTTCTCTACCTTTGTCATCATCTCTTTCGTAATGACATAATCCGATGCACCAGTTGAACTAATTAAAATATCAGCTTCTAATAATGCACATTGTAATTCACTTAAAGGTTTTGCGTGTCCCATATATTTCTCAGCCATTATTTCTGCTTTTGAAAGCGTTCTATTCATGACTGTTACTTTACGAGCACCACTTCCATATAAGTTTTGCAGTGCAAGTTCACCCATTTTACCAGCTCCGAGAATAAGTACGTGACAATCTGTTAACTCGCCGAATATTTTTTTCCCAAGCTCAACAGCAGCATAACTAACAGACATCGCACTTTCACCAATTGTCGTTTCTGAGTGAGCACGTTTCGCTAATGTAATGACTTGCTTAAACAATTCATTAAAAATTGTCCCTGTTGCTTTTACTTGCTGCGCTTCTAAAAAGCTATCTTTTATTTGACCTAAAATTTGCGTCTCTCCAACTACCATAGAATCTAAACCGCACGTTACGCGGAATAAATGATCGATTGCACCATCTTGTTCAAAAATAGTTAAATATGGTGCGACTTCTTCTATTTCAAGCTGAAACCAATCAGCTAAAAACTTCTTAATATAATACCGTCCCGTGTGTAATTGATCGACAACAGCGTAAATCTCAGTGCGATTACAAGTTGATACAATGACATTCTCTAACACGCTCTTTTGCTTTTGTAATGTCGTCATTGCTTGCTCTAGTTCTGTTGCCTGAAATGTGAGTTTCTCACGAAATTCTACAGGGGCTGTTCGATAATTTACACTAACAACAAGAATATGCACGCAGCATGTCCCCCTTCACCCGTTTTATCACTTTATCTACTATCATAATACAACTTTCCTCTTATGAATCTGACAATCGTGTGAACAACCGATTATTTTTTTATTTATTCTCCATATGTAAGAAAGGAGATTCAGTAAAATGAATAAAAACTTTCTACTTTATAATGATTATAAAATAATAACTCTATTTGTACGTTACCAAAAAAAGTCCTCATAATCAAGTGATGGAAACTATTCCATATGAATTATAACATCATCTTTCCTATCTTCTTTCATCATGAAGGAAAATATGTATGATTGTTCCAAATTGTAGCACAAACTTTCTCAATACAATGTATTTGACATTGTATTTCTTTTCCGTTATATTGGTTTTACAAAATTAAATTGTGCACAACTTAATAAGAAAGGAGTTATGTATGGTAAATAATTCTTTACATCTAGATAACCAACTTTGTTTTTCTATTTACGCCTGTTCTAGAGAGGTTACACGCTTTTACCGACCGTATTTAGAAGAAATGGGCATTACGTATCCACAGTATATTACTTTACTCGTACTATGGGAGCAAGATGGACTAACAGTAAAAGAAATTGGAGAACGTCTATTTTTAGATTCAGGTACGTTAACACCTATGCTAAAACGAATGGAATCATTAAACCTTGTAAAACGCGTTCGTTCCAAAGAAGATGAGCGAAAAGTATGTATTGAATTAACAGAACAAGGTAAAGATTTACAAGACAAGGCTTGTTCATTACCGACAACAATGGCTACAAATTTAGGAATTACAGAACAAGAATATCGTTCTTTATTAATTCAATTAAATAAACTAATTGAAACAATGAAAACAATTAATGATAGAAAAGGGGAATAAACATGGATAAATTATATACTGCTTCAGTAACTGCTACAGGTGGAAGAAACGGAAAAGTAGTTTCAGATGATGGCATATTAAATCTTGATGTAAAAATGCCGAAAGCACTAGGTGGTGCAGGCGGAGAGGCAACAAATCCAGAACAACTATTTGCTGCTGGTTATGCTGCTTGTTTTGATAGTGCGTTACAACTTGTCATTCGTACAAAACGTGTGAAAGTAGAAAGCACAGAAGTAACTGCTCACGTTTCTATCGGAAAAGATACAGACGGTGGTTTCGGCCTATCCGCTGTGCTTGATGTACATGTTGCCGGCGTCTCACATAGCGAAGCACAAGAACTTGTAGAAGCCGCTCACGGTGTATGCCCTTACTCTAAAGCAACAAGAGGAAATATTGAGGTTACATTAAACGTACGCTAAAAAAATTAGTAAAACAAAAAACGCGCGACATTCGTCACGCGTTTTTTGTTTTTGTAAATTTATGAATTGCTTTCCATGCTTCTTCTTTTCCAAGTCCTGTTTCAGAAGAGAATAGAACGACTTCATCGCCACTTTCAATATCAAGCGTTTCTTTAACAACTTTTAAATGCTTTTGCCATTTCCCTTTCGGAATTTTATCGGCTTTCGTTGCAATAATAATTGTTGGGATGTCATAATGCTTTAAGAAATCATACATCATTACATCATCATTTGTTGGTTTGTGACGTAAATCAACTACTAGTACAGCTGCGTCTAATTGCTCACGTGTTGTAAAGTACGTCTCAATCATTTTACCCCAAGCTGCGCGCTCCGTTTTAGATACTTTCGCATATCCGTAACCTGGAACATCCACAAAGTGCATCATCTCATTAATTAAGAAGAAGTTTAATGTTTGTGTTTTCCCTGGTTTAGAAGAAATACGCACTAACTTTTTACGATTTAAAATTTTATTAATAAATGAAGACTTCCCGACATTGGAACGACCCGCTAATGCGATTTCTGGTAAGTCACCGTCTGGATATTGTTCTGGTTTAACAGCACTAATTACAATGTCTGCTTTTGTTACTTTCATTGTTTCACTCCTACTAATGCGTGCTCCAATACTTCATCTAAATGAGATGCAAGCACAAACGTAAGGTTTTCTTTTACGCTCTCTGGAATATCATCTAAATCTTTCTCATTTTCCGCCGGTAAAATAATCTTTGTTAAACCTGCGCGGTGAGCACTTAATGTTTTTTCTTTTAAACCACCAATCGGTAATACACGACCACGAAGTGTAATTTCACCTGTCATCCCCACTTCTTTACTTACAGGAATACCTGTTAGTGCAGAAATAAGTGCTGTTGCCATCGTAATACCTGCTGACGGTCCATCTTTTGGAACTGCTCCTTCTGGAACATGAATATGAATATCATTTTTCTCATGGAAATCAGGATCAATCTGAAGCTCTTCTGCACGAGAACGAATATAGCTAAACGCTGCTTGTGCGGATTCTTTCATAACATCCCCAAGTTTCCCTGTTAAAATTAATTTCCCTTTACCTGGCGCTACGGACACTTCGATCGCCAGTGTATCGCCACCTGCTGCTGTATACGCTAAACCTGTCGCCATACCAACTTGGTCTGTTTTTTCAGCTTGCCCATAACGGAATATGTGCTTACCAAGTAAATCAACAACATTTTTCTCTGTTACTACAATACGCTTGCGTTCTGCTGTAACGATAATCTTTGCTGCTTTACGACAAACTTTTGCAATTTGGCGCTCTAGTGTACGAACACCAGCCTCACGTGTATAATAGCGAATCATTTCAAGAAGCGCTTCATCACGTACTTGTAAATTACCTTTTCGTAAGCCATGCTCTTTTAATTGTTTCGGCAATAAATGTTCACGAGCAATATGAACTTTTTCAAGTTCTGTATACCCAGCAATCGAAATAATTTCCATACGATCAAGTAATGGGCCTGGAATACTGGAAAGTGTATTTGCAGTTGCTACAAACATAACCTTGGATAAATCATATGGTTCTTCAATGTAATGATCACTGAAGTTATGGTTTTGTTCTGGATCTAACACTTCAAGTAATGCGGCTGATGGATCTCCACGGAAATCGTTAGACATTTTATCAATCTCATCTAATAAAAAGACTGGATTAACTGATTTCGCCTTTTTCATACCTTGAATAATGCGTCCTGGCATTGCTCCAACGTACGTACGGCGGTGACCACGAATTTCAGATTCATCACGTACACCACCAAGGGATACACGGACAAAATTACGATTTAATGATGTTGCAATGGAACGCGCTAACGAAGTTTTTCCGACCCCAGGAGGTCCTACTAAACAAAGGATAGGTCCTTTTAATGAATTTGTTAACTTCTGTACCGCTAAATATTCAAGTACGCGCTCTTTCACTTTCTCAAGACCGTAATGATCTTTGTTTAAAATCTCTTCAGAATGAGCAAGATCAATCATATCCTCTGTTGCTTCTGTCCACGGAAGCGCTAATAACCAATCGATATAATTTCGAATTACACCGCTCTCCGCAGAACTGGCTGGTAACTTTTCATAACGATCTAATTCTTTCAGCGCAGCCTTCATTGTTTCTTCAGGCATTCCTGACTGTTCAATTTTCTCACGAAGTTCTTCAACTTCCCCGCCCTTACCTTCTTTATCGCCAAGTTCAGTTTGAATCGCCTTCATTTGCTCACGTAAGAAATATTCTTTTTGCGTGCGCTCCATTGAACGTTTCACTTTTTGTCCAATTTTCTTTTCTAAACTAAGTAATTCTTGTTCATCTTGAATAATTGAAATAAGTGTATGTAATCGTTCTTTCACAGATATAATCTCTAAAATCTCTTGTTTCTGCTTCGTTTTAATTGGCAAGTGAGAAGCAGTTAAATCAGCTAATCTTCCTGGCTCTTCTACATCAGCTACCGTTGCAAATGTTTCATTTGAAACTTTTTTCGAAACTTTAATATATTGTTCAAAATGCTCCAGTAATGTACGCATAAGGGCTTTCTCTTCTAAATCAGCTTCCACTTCTTCCGTTATCGTTTTAATAGAAACTTGCACTACATTTTCTTCTTCGATAAACTCTACTACTTCTGCTCTATGTAAACCTTCTACAAGGACACGAAGCGTACCGTTAGGCAATTTTAACATTTGCTTCACTTTCGCCACTGTACCTACACTATATATGTCATCTTCTTTCGGATCATCGATATTCATTTCTTTTTGCATTGCTAAAAAGATGATATTTTCATCCATTGCCGCCTGCTCTAGTGCTTGTATCGATTTATCACGTCCTACATCAAGATGCAGAACCATCGTTGGATATACGAGAACGCCTCTTAATGGTAGGAGGGGCACGATTCTTTCATTCGTATTCATACTAGACATAGCACCTCCATAATAAATTAAACTCCTGTTCAACTATTTTATATTACAATACATCTAGATGCAATTGCAGAGATTCTCCGCAACTGTAAATCCCTCGTTTTTTCTCCCTTATAAAAGAAAAAAGACTCCGCTTAAGCATACAAACTTAAACGAAGTCTGGCAAATACTATTATCGTTCATTCTCACATTGATTGTGCATCTGTTTCGTCTATCGTAGTATGTACATCAAGCTCTCGATGTATATTTTCCTGTATAAACGTTAGCTCAAATACTTCCTTCAGCTTCCGAACAGGAATAATTTCAATTCCTTTTATTGTATACAAAAATGGTTGCATGTTTTCAGCAGGAATGATAACTTTCTTAGCTCCTGCCTTTTTCGCAGCTTTTATTTTTGCGTACACACCACCGATAGGTTTCACTTCCCCGTGTATACTTATCTCACCAGTCATCGCTACCTCATTATTCACATACGTATGATGCACTGCTGAATACACGCCTGTTGCCATAGCAATTCCCGCCGAAGGCCCATCAATCGGGATACCACCTGGAAAATTAATATGTATATCGTACCCTTCTGGCAACACATCTAGAGATCGAAGTACTGTTAATACATTATCTACAGAACCTTTCGCCATACTTTTACGACGAATGGATTTCGTTTGACTACCAATACTTTCCTCTTCAACAATTCCGGTAACATTTACCGATCCTTTATCTTTCGCCTTGATTGCTGTTACTTCAATTTCTAATAACGCGCCTGTATTTGGTCCGTATACAGCAAGTCCATTTACAAGACCGATTCTCGGAATAGGGTAAATGCGTTTTTCATACTTCGGTGTGAGCTGACTAGAGTGAACAACCCACTCTATATCTTCATCTTTAATGAAAGGACGTTCTTCATTTATTGCCATTCCAGCAGAAATTTGTACAAGATTAATCGCTTCTCGCCCATTTCTCGCATACATCCCAATCATTTCAATACCATTTTCACCGATTTGCATTTCCACTTTGTCAGCCGCATTCTTCGCTACTTTTTGAATTTCTTCTGTATCTAACTCACGGAAGAACACTTCTAAACAGCGCGACCGAATAGCAGGAGGTATCTCATCTGGCGAACGTGTCGTCGCCCCAACTAAGCGAAAATCGGCTGGTAAACCTTTTTGAAAAATATCATGTATATACGTTGGAATCATCGTATTTTCTTCACTATAGTATGCACTTTCCAAAAACACTTTTCGATCTTCTAGCACCTTTAACATTTTGTTCATTTGAATCGGATGTAGTTCACCTATCTCATCAATAAACAAAATACCACCGTGAGCATCTGTTACCGCACCTTTTTTCGGTTGCGGAATACCTGCTTGCCCCATCGCACCAGCACCTTGATAAATTGGATCATGCACCGAACCGATTAAAGGGTCTGCAATACCACGTTCATCAAACCGAGCTGTCGTCGCATCCAGTTCAATAAATGTTGCATTTGTGCGAAATGGAGATTTTGGATTTCGTTTTGCTTCTTCTAATACAAGACGTGCTGCCGCTGTCTTTCCTACACCTGGTGGACCATATATAATCACATGTTGCGGGTTTGGACCACAAAGAGCCGCTTTTAACGACTTAATCCCGTCCTCTTGCCCCACAATATCTAAAAAGGATGTAGGACGCACCTTTTCCGCAAGCGGCTCTGTTAAAGAAATCTCACGCATTTTACGAAGCTGTTCTAATTCTTTTTTTGATTCTCGATCAATTGAAACTTTTTGTGTTCGCTGATTTCGAAGTAAATGCCAAAAATACAATCCGACAATTACACCAAAAACAAGTTGAACAAGTAAAAATATATTTGTCCAGCTCATCATTTATTTCCTCCCGCAATGTTTTATCTCTTAGTATTTCCGCGGAGGAACATAGCTAAACATAAAGAAAAACAGCAATTATAAAAATTGCTGTTTCCCCTTCGCATTATGCAGATGTTTTTGTATCAAGTACAGTACCGTCTTGTAACACCAATTTTGGCGCTGCATTATCAGCTACTGTTTCTTTTGTAAGAATACACTTCTCGATATCTTTGCGAGATGGTAGCTCGAACATTACCTCAAGCATTAAGCCTTCAATAATAGAACGAAGTCCACGAGCACCTGTTTTACGTTCAATTGCTTTTTTCGCAATCTCAATTAGTGCACCTTCTTCAAACTCTAACTCAACATCGTCAAGCTCCAATAGTTTTTGGAATTGCTTAACAAGTGCATTTTTCGGTTTCGTTAAAATATCAACAAGAGCATCTTCATCAAGCGGCTCTAGGTTCGCAATAACTGGAAGACGACCGATAAACTCTGGAATTAAACCAAATCTTAAAAGGTCCTCTGGTAATACGTGAGATAAAACATGCTTCTCATTTACATCAGCATTTTTCTTCTCAGAACCAAATCCAATTACTTTTTCACCAAGACGACGTTTAATAATTGGCTCGATGCCATCAAACGCTCCACCACAGATGAATAAGATATTCGTTGTATCAATTTGAATAAACTCTTGATGCGGATGCTTACGGCCACCTTGAGGTGGAACGCTTGCTACAGTACCTTCTAAAATTTTCAGAAGTGCCTGCTGCACACCTTCACCAGATACATCACGTGTAATTGATGGATTTTCGGACTTACGTGCCACTTTATCAATCTCATCAATATAAATGATTCCTTTTTCCGCTTTCTCTACATCATAATCAGCTGCTTGGATTAATTTAAGTAAGATGTTTTCTACATCTTCCCCAACGTACCCAGCTTCCGTTAAAGATGTTGCGTCCGCGATTGCAAATGGAACATTTAAAATACGCGCTAACGTTTGTGCCAGTAATGTTTTACCACTACCTGTTGGCCCGATAAGTGCGATATTACTCTTCGCTAATTCTACATCATCAATTTTGCTGTTAGAATTAATGCGTTTGTAATGGTTATATACCGCTACCGCTAGTGCTTTTTTCGCGTTATCTTGTCCGATGACATACTCATCTAAGATTTCACGAATTTCTACCGGTTTCGGTACATCTTTGAATTCTACTTCTTCGTCTTTCGCAAGCTCCTCTTGTACAATTTCAGTACAAAGTTCGATACACTCGTCACAAATGTAAACACCTGGACCTGCAACTAACTTTCGAACTTGCGTTTGTGTTTTACCACAGAAAGAACATTTTAATTGCCCTTTTTCATCATTAAATTTAAACATATTTTCACACCCCTTACAAAGTGCTAACCTCTTGCCTTCGTATGTACACGATAAATGTATCGTATGTAAATACATATTATGTCACTACGTGGCGAGAAATACAAATAATATGACTAGTTATGTACAAATAAAAAATTTTTAAAACTTTTGAAATATGTATATTCGACTCATTAAGGAAGTTTTCCTTCTTCATCGAAAAGTTTTATAAATATATTTCTATATTTATAAAACAAGGCACGATTAAAATCGCGCCTTGTTATTTTATTATGCAGCGTTTTCTACTAAGAAGTCTACAGCTTTACGAACTTTAAGATCTTCAGCTAAAGCTTCTACGCTTCCAAGAGCTTGCTTGATAGCGTCTACTGGCATACCGTACATTTCAGCCATTTTTTCAACTTCTGCAGTTACTTCTTCTTCAGTAACTTCGATGTTTTCAGCTTCAATGATAGCTTCAAGAACAAGGTTGATTCTTACGCGTTTTTGAGCGTCTTCTTTCATTTGCTCTTTTAACTTGTCAGCATCAGTACCTGTGAATTGGTAGTAAAGCTCAAGGTTCATACCTTGTTGGCTTAAACGTTGCTCGAATTCACGAACCATACGATCTAACTCAGTGTCGATCATAGCTTCTGGAATGTCGATTTCAGCGTTAGCAGCAGCTAATTCTACTACTTCGTCACGTACTTTGTGCTCAGCTTCGTGCTTTTTGCCTTCTTCTAAGTTTGTGCGAAGTTTTGCTTTTAATTCATCAAGAGTTGCAACCGCTTCGTCAGCTTCTTTAGCGAACTCGTCATTTAACTCAGGAAGTTCTTTTGTTTTGATTTCGTGAACTGTTACTTTGAATGTTGCTGGTTTGCCAGCTAATTCAGCAGCATGGTACTCTTCTGGGAATGATACTTCAACGTCTTTAGACTCACCAGATTGAAGACCAATTAATTGCTCTTCGAAACCTGGGATGAATGTACCAGAACCGATTGCTAGAGAGTAGTTTTCGCCTTTTCCGCCTTCAAATGCTTCGCCATCAACGAAACCTTCGAAGTCGATTACAGCTGTATCACCGTTTTCAACAGTTCCTTCTTCTTTAACAACTAGCTCAGCTTGACGCTCTTGTAAAGATTTTAATTCGTTCTCTACATCTTCGTCAGTTACAGTTGTTTCAACTTTTTCTACTGCTAAACCTTTGTACTCACCTAATTTAACTTCAGGTTTCACTGTAACTTTTGCAGTGAAGATAAGGTTAGCATTTTTTTCGAACTTCTCGATGTCGATTTCAGGATGAGCAACTGGGAAGATACCAGCTTCATCGATTGCTTCACCGTATGCTTTTGGTAAGATGATATCTAAAGCATCTTGGTATAAAGATTCAACACCAAAGCGTTGTTCGAATAACGGACGAGGCATTTTTCCTTTACGGAAACCTGGTACGTTGATTGTTTTTACTACTTTTTTGAACGCAGCGTCGATAGAGTTGTTTACTTCTTTAGCATCAACTTCGATTGTTAAAACGCCTACGTTACCTTCTAATTTTTCCCATTTTGCAGCCATTTATTCTTTCCCTCCAACTATAATAATGTATGCACATACCTCTATAGATTAAGATCTTCATTATCTCTTTTTTGAAATAACAAAAGTACAAATAATCCTCTAGCAAAAGCTTTCAGATATAATGTTCCAATCTACTAATTGCCTAAAAGACAACTACGGTATATTTTGTTCGAGAATAATATGAAACATATTAAGTAAGAGAATTGCACTTCTCTTCTCTTACAAACAGGCAGATTTCTGCCTTTTGCAACCCTTACATTATAACATAGAATATGCTCGTTTCAAGAACCGAACGATTCTTTTTCATAATTATACGGGCAAATATCCTTCTCTTTCAACACGTAATAACCATTGATAGGCAATATGAAACTCTTCTAATTCAATATTATACGCTGTCATAAGCTCTTCTTCATCAATAGTCAACCCGAAACGCTTTCTACCAATTCTCTCTAAAACAGCAGCCCAAATCTCCACTTTATCCATTAATAGAGCGAATGGGAAAACGCTAATTTGCAATTCTTTCCAATATGTAACCATCGCATCAAATATATCAGGATAATTTTGCTCTAATCGACTTGATAATCTATGTATAATGTTATCGGATTGCTCCTCATTATGACCTGTAAATGCTGGAATTACCTTGATCGTATTCCCAAACTTTTCTACCTCTATCTCTTCTTCTATTTGATTTTCTATCATTTTATATAAAATAGAAGTTTTCAAATAAGGGTGCTGTTTTTCGTCTATTAAAAATTTCTTTAAAATAGGTAATGCAAGATCCAAATCTTTTAACGAAAGTTGCTGAATCGCTCTTAGCTTTTGCCCAAAGCTTTCTCCAAATATTTCATTAGTAAATTCATCTAACTCAAAATTCGAATCAACTCGTGATGTATCTACTTCATTTAACATACCTTCTGCAAATAAAGCGAGCTGCGCTAATTTTTCCTTTTGCTCAGGCATTACATCTTTCGTTTGCAAAACTTTTTCAACAGTTTCAATAACACCTTCATAATCATTTGTTTGAACTAAAATTGTCACATACGTTTCAAGAATATCACCAAATAAGACCGCTCCTGTTTCCAGTAACTGTTCACATTTCTCTTTCGCTTCTTCCATATGTTTTAATTCTAACAAACAAATAACCGAAGCTAGTTCCGTTTGTTCCGTTTCTGCATTATACTGACGTAATATTTCAAAGCAGCGCAATGCATCTTCGAATTTCCGCTCTTTCAGCGCTAAAAAACCTTCATCAATATAGCGCTCTGATAGTTGCGGAAACAATACGACCGTATTTTCTTTTTTATCCATACGTCCGCCTCTTTTTCTAGATTTTAATTATCTTTAAAGTAAATATATCAAATGAGTAATGAGAACACAACATCCCGAAACCCTTTGTTTGAAATATAGAAATATTTAATTTTTACATTTCAATACAAGTGAATTCCTACTCAAAATTAAAAATATGCAAATAAAAACCCTCAGCAATTCAAGCAGAGGATTCATCATTAATGGAAAGCTTTTATAATAGTGGGGTATATAACAAGGGTAATAATTTGGAGAACAATAATTGCCGTAACAATCATGCTAAAGTAGAAGATTGGTTTACTTCGCTTCATTAAAAACATAATGATGAGCATCGTACAAGCAAACAAACTTAAGAAGAACAAACTCGTTATCGAACTAAGTATACCACTTGGGACAAAGAACAATAACACAACACTACAAGTACCTATAATTCCAAATAACCATTCCATTCATTCACTCATTCCCTTTCCCTCTCATGGTAGTTTCCTCTACGCGATTAAATGTTTTACAACATCAACTACATACGTTAATTTCTCATACGCTACAAATCCAAAAGCAACTGTTAAACCCGTTACGATTAATCCCTTCATTATTTCTTCCTCCTCGTTTTATCGTTGTTATCTTCATTATAGAGGATTAGCAATTTGTTACCATCGAACTACCTTACAGTTACCTTACAGAATTGTAAGATTTCAAATGCACAAGTAAATTTAGCAGAGCAATTTAAAGAAATGAACGAAATCGCCTTTAACTGGCTCGTTGATACGAAGAAACAATATAATGTGAAAGATTATGGTTTTGTATTTGAGAAGTTTATTAATAACTAAACAGAAAACCTTGTTATCAAAAGATAACAAGGTTTTTTCAGCGTCCCAGGAGAATTTCGAGCTCCCACTCCGCCCATTTCCGTACTATTTTATATATTTTGATCGCAGTCTTAATATATCTTCCTCTTCTCGAATACCTGCCGATCCTTTCCTCACATTTTTTACGATAGTCCAATCCGGGTTGGTTTCATCACCGATGTTCTGTACTGTAAAGTTGCCATCACCATATTTTCGGTGACCTTCTGCCAATTTCTCCGTTAAATCGTTCTCATTTGATCTCGCCATCTTTGCGCCATCTCCCTTTTTTATACAACCTTCTTAAACTGTCTAACCAATCACAGGTCTAGTCAATTGGAGATTCTCGTTTTCCGCTTCTATTCATTGTAACACACTAACGGGGATAAGTTTCGATAACGGTTGCTCAATCGTACTAGAATGGTAAAAAGTTATAACATTCTAAGTGAAAATTAGGACAATACGATGTACGACGTGTTATAGAAGGTATTGATCCCGATACTGGCGAAAAACTTTCATGGTGGGAACGCACTGGTGCTGATTTCATGGTTTTTGCGGGACTTACGCCTGTTGGTAAGGGAATAAAAGTAGTCAAAGGTGCAAAAAAAGTTTCCAATGCAATAGGTGCAGCAGCCACACTAGAAAAACAACGGAAAACTTTAAAAGCTAATAGCTTAGCAGGTAAAGAATACGAAATAAAAATGTTCGAGGTTATAAAACAACAAAAACCTAAATCTGAATTGAATGAACAAATAACCGTACAAACAAAATCGGGCGTACGCACTCGTATAGATATAGGAGGCAAGGACGCAAATGGTAAGATTGACTTAGTAGAGTTAAAATCTTCACCTACTGCACCTCTTACTAAAAATCAGAAAAAAGCCTTCCCTGAAATTGCAGAATCAGGTGCAATAGTTAAAAGTAGGAACAAACCACCATTTGAAATTACTAACAGGGAGAATGAATGCAATTAGTTACATAATTGAAAATAAAATCGTTACACAAATGTTGAGAAATATTGAAATTCAATTTCCATCAAATTCTATTCTTGCTATCATTATTTATAAGAATATTCAAAAAGGGAGGGGATTTTATGGACGTTCTAATAAAGGGGAATACACAAATTTCAAAACTACTTAACGAATGGTACAAAGAAATACGTTCACGTAATATAGATAATGCCCATTGTTTAAAAGAAGAAATTAATTCTATTATTCACAATAACGAAGCAGACTCAAACTTGTTACTCTACTATCACCTGTTAGATTTCGGCTATAAATATTTAGTGGATAATTTAAGTATTTCAAAAAATAGCTTTGATAAAATTGAATCCTTTGATATTCCCACAGATAACTTTTTATCTTACTACTACCATTTTTATAAGGCTATTCATTCTAACGCAGTCGGTAATTATAACCTTGCTAAAGAACAGTATGATAAAGCAGAACTTTTACTTAAACACATTCCTGATGAACTTGAAAAAGCGGAATTTCATTACAACTTAGCAACATATCATTATCATATTTATCAAGCACTTTTAGCCATTAAGCATGGTACAAAAGCTAGGGACATATTTTCTAAACATGAAAGCTATGAATTAAAAACAGCTTATTGTGATAATTTATTAGGATTAGCTTGTACGCATTTAAAAGAATTTGAACTAGCTGAAGAATACTTTGTTACTGCAATGAACACATTCCAAAAGCAAAAAAATGAGAAAGCAATCTTACTAGTTCGTCATAATTTAGGCTTAATGTATGCGAGTCAAAATCTTTCTAGTTCGGCAATTCGATACCTTTCAGAAGTAGTTGAAAAGAAACCTCATCATTATAAAGCTATTTTTGTTAAGGCAAAGGAACATGTTAAGCTAGGTGAAAAAGAAATTGCATGTCAACTCATTGAAAAAGGTTTAACTATCTGCAATGAATTAGGGAATCAAGAATATCAATACCGTTTTGCAATTCTGAGAGAACTAAATAAAAAAGCTGCTGCTGACAAATTAGAAAAAGCAGTACTGGCAGGAATGGACTACTTTAGAAACGAAAGATTATGGGAATATGTTCAAGAATACACGGAAGCACTAGCGGTCCAATTTCATAGCGAAGGAAACTTTGAACAAGGAAGTAAATATTTCTACTTAAGTTATGAAGCTAAGAAAGAAATTTTTAATAAGGAGGCGTTAAAGTGAAAAAAGTATTATTAGGAATGCTATTGATTACACTTGTAACGATAGGCACGCATACTTCAGTTAACACTCAAACAGCTATTAATATTATACAAGGTTTAGCTGATGGTGATACAGGTTGATTTATTAAAGACGCAGGACGCTTACCTACTCTTATGGTGGCGTTCTTTTTTATCTAACTTTAACGAAAGGGTTGAACTACAAAAATGTTTAATGGATTATCGTTAGAGACAATAAGCAAACTTCCACCTGCTTTCACTACAATTATAGCACCTTACTTATACCAGCTGTATTATATAGTGTTAATCAACTTGTAATAGCGGCAACAACTAAGGAAATTGACAAATTGTATTTAAATAAAGTCACACAAGTAAAATTAAACTTTTGAAATATAATTTTATCTACACTGTTAGGTGCTATTTTATATCTATTTGCTACTGTGTTTTTTACTTTGGAGTATATGATAACCTTAATAAAACTTGGAGTAACAGCGAAAAAGTTTGGTACATCGGAGGAACTTTAATTATTAGTGTTATTCTATTAGTTGTACTATATTTTCTGTTTTTGTTTTCTCTGCATAAAAACAAGAAGTTTAATATTATTCTTAAGGTTTTAGTTTCCCTTCAAATCATAAGTAGTGTAATAACGCACAATTATCTCGAGCACTTTGTCGATTGTTAGATTGAACATATAACGATTTTCTGCAATCTCTTTCTTCCGCGGATCACTTTTTAATCTATCGCTAAAAACATTCGTTAAATCTTCGCTAATCGTTAAAGAATCACGTCTTTTTGACATAAAAAAATAAGCCCCCTAACTCGTTAGCGACCGCACATTGTACGATTCAACTTACGAATTAGAAGGCTTATATATTGCGGATTTTGACG
The DNA here is from genome assembly GCF_051916145.1 of Bacillus cereus group sp. MYBK245-2. NCBI lineage: Bacteria > Bacillati > Bacillota > Bacilli > Caryophanales > Bacillaceae > Bacillus > Bacillus cereus group sp. MYBK245-2. The sequence continues at coordinate 81,917 of NZ_JBQAGB010000004.1, forward strand.
TCACCGCAAAAGGTTTTTTTAGCGTCCCAGGAGAGATTCGAACTCCCGACCGACGGCTTAGAAGGCCGTTGCTCTATCCTGCTGAGCTACTGGGACATGGAGCGGGTGAAGAGAATCGAACTCTCGACCAGAGCTTGGAAGGCTCTTGTTTTACCACTAAACTACACCCGCATATGTTATTTTATTTTCAATCGTTAGCGCTGTTGCCCTATCGACAATATTTATTATATGTATAACCATACATAAAGTCAACACCTTTTTTAAAAGAGGATAATTTTTCTTATCCTCTTTTAAAAACTGCTTGTTCAACTAGCTGTCCGTCTAGTGTTTCAAAACGAACTTCCATTTGATTTTCATCCATTTCTAATAAAGCAAATGTTTTTTCTACACGCTGACGCGGTAATAAAATACTGCCTGGATTAATAAATAAAACGCCGTCGATTAATTCCGCACCTAATACGTGAGAGTGTCCGAAGCATGCAACTTGCGCCCCTACCTCTTCAGCACGGTACGCTAATGTTTGTACCGTCATTTTCACGTTATGACGATGTCCGTGCACAACTATGAAACGAACACCATCTACATCAGTTACAATTTCGTCTTGAAAGTTAGCATAATCACAATTCCCTTTTACAACATGGAAACCTTGCAACTCTTCATGAGCAGGCGTTAGCTCTGAATCACCGCAATGAATCATGATATCTACTTTCCCTTCATACTTCTCTTTTAACTGCTGTAATTCCTTCACAGAGCTATGACTATCGCTTACGATTAAAGCTTTCATCAATATCTCTCCCTTATTCTCCTAAAAACCATTCAGGGATTTTTTCTTCTAGCTTACGTAGAGCACGTCCGCGGTGACTAATAGCATTTTTCTCATCTGAACTTAGTTCGGCCATCGCTTTTTTATATTCTTCCACATAAAAAATCGGATCATATCCGAAGCCGTTTTCCCCGCGGCGTTGTTCTAAAATAAACCCTTCGCACGTCCCATTTACAATGACAGGCTTTTTATCCCCTTCAGGGAAAGCCACTGCTAATGCACAGTAGAAACGAGCTTTACGCTTTTCAAACGCTACGTCATTTAATTCTTGTAAAACTTTATCAATATTTGCTTGATCATCTTTCGACTCTCCAGCAAAACGTGCTGAATACACACCTGGTTTCCCGTTTAAAGCATCTACAATAAGACCTGAATCATCCGCAATTACAATTGCATTCAATTGTCTACTCAAACTGTCCGCTTTTAAGATTGCATTTTCTTCAAATGTTTCACCAGTTTCTTCGACTTCTTCAATATGAGGAAAATCGTGTAATGATTTCACTTCTAAATCAAATCGCTCAAATAACTCAGCAAATTCACGTACTTTCCCCATATTTTTTGTCGCTACAACAACTTGTTTCATACTTTCCACCTCTACTCTATATGAGATACGATGTCACCTAACGCTTCTTTTTGCATGTCAATCAGTTGGAAAATGCCTTGTTCTGCAGCATCAAGTAATTCATTTAACTGCGCTCTACTAAACGTCGCTTCTTCTCCAGTTCCTTGCACTTCAACGAACTGACCTTTTCCAGTCATAATTACGTTCATATCAACGTCTGCTTTAGAATCTTCTGCATAGTTTAAATCTAAAACAACACCTTGTTCTTCAACAATTCCTACTGAAGTTGCTGCTAAATAATCTTTTACTGGAATTTTAGATACTTTTTCTGCTTGTAGTAATTTCTCAAACGCTAATACCATTGCTACATATGCACCTGTAATAGAAGCTGTTCTCGTTCCACCATCCGCTTGAATAACATCACAATCAATCCAAACCGTTCTCTCACCAAGCGCTTCTAAGTCAACTACCGCACGTAATGCTCGTCCAATTAAGCGCTGGATTTCCATTGTACGTCCTGTTACTTTCCCTTTACTTGACTCCCTAATTGTACGTTGTTCTGTCGCACGTGGAATCATCGCGTATTCAGCTGTTACCCAGCCCTTTCCTTCTCCACGCATAAAAGGCGGGACACGCTCTTCAATTGTCGCTGAGCAAATTACCTTAGTATCCCCAACCTCAATTAATACTGATCCTTCTGGATGTTTTAAGTAATTCGTATGAATATGTATATGGCGTAATTCTGTTTTCTCTCTACCATCTACTCGCATAACAATAACCTCCTCATAACTACTTGTTAGTATAGCCAAATTTAAATGTATGATATGTATACAATAAAAGAAGGGGAACCCAAAAAGCAATTCCCCTTTCTTACTTAAGTATATCAAATTATTGGCGATTAAAAACTACCTGTATTCACGTTTTCTGGACGATCTACAGGTTTTATTAACTTTCCGCCCTTTTCATCTATAAGATTCGCTTTACCATTTACTTCAATAGAAACGCTTTTCACGCCTTTCTTTTCTGTTAAAGATAAAACTAATGACTTCAATACGTAATTTGAAATCATATTTTTATCTGGGTTTATAAATATATTTTCATTAAAGTTTAATGTAAGATTTCCATCTTGTAATTTCGGATTCGTAATGAGCTTAACTCCTGGATTGAAATCGTTCAGAAGAGATTGATGAATCGGTCCTTTTACAAGTTCATCTACAATTGCTGCATAATCATTTTCTTTTCCTTCTACAACGCGGCGTGTTACTGGTACGTAGTATTGCTGTTTATTATTATTTTGTGCCATAAAATAAAGTGTTACTGGTTTTGTATTTGTTACATCCGCTACTTGCTCATCATCGAAGTTAATACCGTTCGCACGGCTCACCCCTTCACCAAGCGGTGTACCACCAACAGGCATCTTCGCTAATTTTTCACCATTTATTTGGAACTGCACTTGTTTTATTTCTTTAAATTGCGTCAACGTCCATGCAATAGATTCAACGATTTGACGTTCTTCCTCTTTTGCATAGTTTTTCATTTCTTTAGAAAAATCAATGACTGCCGTCCCATCTTTTTTCAAGTTTAGGGTCATCGATGTATTCGCCGGAATGACTGCACGAAACCCATTCGGTAACAAATTCGTTACCGGTCCATCTTTCACAAGGTACTCTAACGTTTGCTGAATAACCTCATTTGCTTTCGGAGTAGGTATAGCTAACGTTTGCGGTACAACATAGCCATTTTTATCAACAAGGTATAGTTCTCTATTCACCGTTTGTCCTTGCTTATCTTTCTTAGATACTTCTTTCTTTCCACCCTCTGTATACGTAACTTGTTTTGGCGGATCAATTTGCTCCGTTGCTTTCTCTTGATTTATAAAGCCACACCCTGTTAGTAAAACAGCGCTCACAGTAGCACCAACAACCCATTTAAAAGTGGATTTAGGCATGCCATTCCCCCCTAAAATCTAAGTTTGTACTATTATGTATACGAGCTGTTTCATGTTTTAGAACAAGCTGTGCTCCCTATAAACAAAAAAACTCCTGATTTCTCAGGAGTTCACTTATATGAATTCTATTATTATTCTTTTTCTAAATAAATATGTTTCACATTTTCAATCGGTTGACCGAACCATTTTGATGCAATTTCTTTAAATAGACCTATTTTCCCTGTTGTTAAGAAGAGATGATCACTTTGTTCCTCTCCCTCATTCAACATTTTACTATGGTATAAAATGGTACTTACTTCACGCGCCGTTTCATCACCAGAACTAATGAGTTGCACTTTATCTCCCATTACTTGTTTAATAACAGGACCTAAAATTGGATAATGTGTACAACCTAAAATAAGCGTATCAATATCAGTGTTTTTCAGCGGTTGCAACGTTTCTCTTACAACTTCATACGCCATTTCACTTTCGAAATTACCGCTCTCTACAAGCTCAACAAAAGGTGGACACGCTAAACTTTCTACCATAACACGATTATTAATAGACTTTAACGCTTCCTCGTATGCACCACTTTTCACCGTTCCAATCGTTCCAATAATCCCAACATGATACGTGTTTGTCATTTTTAAAGCTGTACGTGATCCTGGGTGAATAACTCCTACCACTGGAATTGGTAATTGTTTCTGCATCTCTTCTAATACAACTGCAGTTGCTGTATTACATGCAATAACTAACATTTTGATATTTAAATCTAGTAAATGCTCCGTCATTTCCCACGTAAATTGACGCACTTCTTCTCGAGAACGTGGACCATAAGGGCAACGTGCTGTATCCCCTAAATATATAATGCGCTCTTTCGGCAACTGACGAATTAATTCCTTCGCCACTGTTAAACCGCCAACTCCTGAATCGATAACACCGATTGCTCTATTCAACTTCATCACCCGTTTTCTCATTCATCATCTTATTTTATCATTATATTTTTCACACTTTAAGTTCGCTCACTTAAACTGCTTCTATATGAAAATTTTCATTTGTACCTGTATAGACTAGGACCTTTTTTATTTTGCTCCTTTTTTTCATAATTTGCAAGACAGAAAAATAACCGACCTTCTATATGAAAGTCGGTTTCTTCTATAATAAAGTACATCTTTAATGCTCCATCTTTTTTTGGAAAGAAGACATTCCTATTAATAAGAAGAAATGGGCAGAAATTAACATGACGATTAAAATAAAATTGAAACGATAACTATTTGTAGATTCCATAATTTTGCTCGCAACAGCTGGTCCAAATGCCATACCGAAAAAGTTAATTAAATTATATAAGCCAAGACCGACTCCAACTTTAGCTGCATGTAATGTTTTCGGTATAAATGTGTTCAATGATACTTGAATGGCAGAATAACTCATAAATGTCAAAATAATCGCCAATACAATAACGACTATACTTCCATTCGGAATAAACCCTAAAATTAAAAAGCCAACAATCATAATGACAGACGCTACATAAATCATATTCACATTTCCAAACGAAGGGACAATCTTTCCAGTAATAAAACTAGACACAATACCAAAGAGTGATGCAACAAATAATACAATTCCGATAACAAACGGAGACAATCCGTGCTCTCTTCCTAACAGTAATGGCAACAATAATAAATTAGCACATAACGCCACATTAATTATAAATCCGACTGTTATTAAACGAAGAAATGCTTTGTTCGAAAACAACTCAATATCGATAAATGGATGCTCCGCTTTCTTCATACGAACCGTGAATAAAAATAAAGAAATTATCGATAACACAAATAGCCAACGATTCGTATTGACACCTAATAAAACAGTCGTAATGAATGCAAATAGTAACGCCGCTCCAATGTAATCAAAATGAAACGCTTCATCCGTGTGCCGTGCTTCTTCTGGCATAAATTTTATAAGCAAGAAAATCCCCACTACTGAAATAACCATAAATAAAAATAAATATGGCCACCCTAGTGTATTTGTAATAGCCCCGCCAACTAAAGGGCCAATACCTACTGCTAATGCAATAGAAGAACTAATCATCGCTAACGCACCAGGCTTCTTATGAGGAACAACTAATTTCGCCACTGCAATCATACTAAGCGCAATAAACGCTGCACCCCCGCTCGCTTGCACTAATCTTGCAAGAATGGTAATCACATAAGATTGATTCATAAATCCAATAATAGAACCCACTACAAATATGATAATCGAAATAATTAATAGTTTTTTTACACTGTAACGATCAGCAAGCTTCCCATATATCATTGAACCAATACCGACAACTAAAGAATAACCTACTACAACCCAACTTACTTTCGATTGACTAATAGATAAATCATGAGCAATATCCTCTAACGCAACATTAAATAAAACCGCATTCATCGGTCCTAATAAAACGATAAAACATAATGTGAAAACAAACCATTTTGAATGATTACTTATATCTTCCCCCATGTGTAACACCTCTCCTGATTGTAGTAATTGAAAACGAAAAATGAAGTTGTTTAGCTCTTCTATTATCACTAGACAACTTCATCAAATGTATACATTTATCGCGCGACAAATTGAATTCGAAACGAAACATGTACGTTGTTCGATATTCATGGAACTATCATAGTTTCAGCATTACAGTTTGTCAACGAAAAATATACAAAGTAAACTAATTTAGTGTTTTTAGTTTACTTTGTTCAAAAATTGTTATACACTAATTTCGAATCCGATATAAGGAGGACTGACATGGTTATTCAGATTTGCAATTTTTAACTTAATAAAATAATGAACTTATATATAGAAGAAACATTATAGGAGGATTATGATGAAGAAAAAAATGTTAGTTGTATTAACGAGCGTTGAAAAATATCCAAATTTAAATCGAGCTACTGGCCTTTGGCTTGGTGAGGCTGTTCATTTCGTTAAAAAAGTTGAAGAAGCTGGTTACGAAGTAGATTATGTTAGCCCACAAGGTGGTTATACACCGATTGATCCGCATAGTTTAGCAATGGCGGAGAGCATCGATTGGGAATGGTATCAAAAGAAAGAATTTATGAATCGCCTCGGTTCTACACTGAAACCGAGTGAGGTGAATCCGGAAGACTATGCTGTTATTTATTACGCAGGTGGTCACGGTGTGATTTGGGACTTCCCTGAAAATAAAGAACTCCAAATGATTAGCCGTAGCATTTATGAAAATGGCGGAATTGTTTCCTCTGTTTGTCATGGAGCTGCTGGTTTATTTCATATTACATTAAGTAATAGGGAACGTTTAATTAGCGGTAAAAAAGTAACAGGATTCTCAAATGAAGAGGAAAAACTAGCTGAATTAGATCAATTCGTTCCATTTTTAACAGAAGATGAACTTATTAAAAATGGAGGACTTTACGAAAAAGCTACACAGCCTTGGGAAGCTTTCGCCGTAGAAGATAACCGTGTTATCACTGGTCAAAACCCAGCTTCAGGTGGTCCAGTAGCTGAATTAGTATTACAACACTTAAAAAAGAACATGTAATAAAAAAAGCAGATTTTCCATTCATATAGGAAAATCTGCTTTTTTACGAAATCATTTGCAAAATAGCCATAACTTCTTTTTCAATTTCAGAATCATCAATCGCTTCTATATACTCCGGTTTAAACAGTTGATACTTCTTTAGTTGATAAAAATCAAGTATCGCTTTCTTTAACGTAATATCGTACTGAATACAAAAAGAATGATCTATAATACGTCTTAACATCACATCATCTTGCACCATAAATAATTGTGCGTTCATCTTATTAAAGTAGCCTTGTTCCATACCCGCTTCAAAAAACATTTGCAAATTATGATTACGATTTTGTTGTGCAGCGACTAACTGATCAGATAAGTGCGGATATGCCTCTTTCAAATCTTGTAAAAAGACATCTGAAATATACGTCACACATTTTAAAGAGTGAATAAACGTCTTTTGGAAACGTTCTGCAAAAGACATACTTTCATCTTGATTATCCGCATCCCCTTCAAGAAGGTAGTTCATAAAATCTTCTACCACAGCTTCAATAATCTCATCTTTTGAAGAAAAACGTTTATATAAAGTAGCTTTACTAATATCCATATACTTCGCAATTTCATCTATTTTCAATTGACTAAAACTCGTTTTTCTAATAACGGGCTTTATTTTATTAATATAAGTATTTGCACACGCAACTTTTCTCATTAAAAGAGCCTCCCCTTTTGTCCATACAAAATAGTATAGCAAATTCACGATTAATTATAAATGAAGTCACTATACTCAATACATCTTTTTAGTTTAAAGAGTCATTTATGCTATAGAAAAAATGCCCGCTACCTTTATGAGTAACGAGCACTTTTTCTATACTTTATTTATAACTCTTCTTATAGCTTTCCCTATTTCCATACTAGACTGCGGATTTTGCCCTGTAATTAAACGCCCATCTACTACGACGTGCGGCGTAAAATTTGGAGCAACATAAAACAAAGCCCCTTCTTCTTTCAATTTACTTTCTAACAAAAACGGCACTCGCTTTTCTAAATGTACAGCTTTTTCCTCATCATTTGTATAACCTGTTATATGCTTACCCGCACTAAAAAACGAGCCGTCCTTATTTTTCACACCGACTAAAGAACTTACTCCGTGACACACAGCCGCTACAATTCGGTTGTTGTTGTACATATTCACAATTAAATTTGCAACATATGGATTACCTGGAAAATCTACAATCGCCCCGTGTCCACCACCAAATAAAACTGCATCATAATCCGAAAAATGAACCGTTGAGATCGACTTCGTATTTTGCAATAAAGAAGCGACATGCTTAAATTCACGAGGTATCCCGTTCGGAATAGAAACTCTATCAATCGGCACTCTACCGCCCTGTATCGACACAATATCAACATCGAACTTAGCTTTTTTAAACAAATTATAAGGAGCTGCGAGCTCTTCCAGCCACAAACCAGTCGGGTGTCCATTCATATCATGAGCGCTTGTTGAAACTAACAATACCCTTTTCAACATATCCCCTCCTTACTACCTATTTATGTATGGAGTGTTCTTATCATTCATATAGCAAGCGAAAAAACGAGAACAACTAGCTGACCTTTTTTATAAAAGTCGGCTTATTGTTCTCGTTTGAATTCTTTCATACAAAGATGTTCACAACCTGATAACTTTATCTCCAGCGCCACGCAATCATGTTATACTCCATATGAATAGCAGGTATATCAATCCCTAAATACCGCTGAGCATCCTCCTCAAAAATAGCCCAATTTTCTTCATATAAAAATTCAGGGTCTATGCTTTCAAAATCAAATATACTATCTTCGTCTACCATCTCACGAAAATATTTTTGGAAAGGTTTACTATTCTCGAATAAACGAATTGTTCCATACATCCATGGCATGTCTCCAAAAACATCTTTAATTTCACCTATCTCCATACCCTTAAAATACAACTTCATATGTGCACCTTCTTATTTATAAATGACAAAAATACCTATCCTGCATACCTCATCATGTTCTAAAACAGTTATTTTAACATTTCTTCCTGAAACATATCTTCCCTCTCCAAGTCTGAGATACCTTTTTAAATTCAAAATATACGCAAAAAAATAGCCGACTCTTTATATAAGTCGGCTTTCTTTTTATAACTCGAGCTCTCCCATGCGAAGAAGCTCAACAACTGCTTGTGAACGTCCTTTAACCCCTAGCTTTTGCATTGCGTTTGAGATGTGTAGTGATTGCAAACAGAAATCACATTTCTTCCTACTCTTCTCACCAAAAAACCCACATAACAAATTGTGATTTTTTTATTTTATTGAACTATCGAGTCCCGTTATCTAAATAACTTTTCTTTTGCATTAAACCCTATTGCTGAAATAACTATCTTTAAGGGTAAACATAAAGTTATTAATAAAATTCCCAAAATCGACACATGAAATTACGCACTTGAAGTAATCCGTTCCATCAGGTTTGCTGTCTTCAAAAGTGATTTGCAGACTTTCATCAATATGAACTCTCGAATGTGCTAAAGCATTTCTTACCCTTCTACAAATATAATTGCCGTCAGGTCTTCTTTTTCTGCTAGCAATTACATTGAACTTTGATATATCAACAAACGAATAATCCCCATCATTAAAATCTTTTTCTTTTGTGTATACAAATAATAAATAAGATGCCATGAGTAAAACACTAGGGTTAAGTAAATTAATATTCTCATTTTTTTTTAGAAATTCTCTAAGTAATTCATTCACTTTCTTATTCTGATTTTCTGGTTTCAAACATTCTTGTATCCATAATAAACTTATATTACCCTGGACGATTAAGTTCCAATCCGCTAATTTACCTTCTTCATTAATTTGCATAACCAGCCCTCCATTTTCCTAATTTTAAAATTCTAGTTCTAAATATAAGTAGTGCCCTTGTTTCAACAATTCTTATTTTAACTCAAATGTAAATTATGGTAAATTGACTTTTCTTAATTACCCTGCCTGTTACCTCAATAAATCAATATCCAACAATAACAGAACCAAAAAATTAAACAAGTGATGTATCCATATTAATTATTAAATACTGTATCCTTTAATAACTTCATTTGTTTGAGCTACAAAACAACACTCTTCAGGATAGACCAAGATAGAATGATGATAGCTATTCTTGTTAAAAGAATGACTTTTTAGCACGTTCCCATTCTCATGTATAGCCGCGACTATCGTTTCCAAATTATTTGATACTACCCATAGGTAAATGTTCTTATTCGGAATCCATATTACCCTCGATTCAAACGCTTTTGGAAGAGGGCTATACCTCCACAAGACTTCACCTTGATAATTGTAACTTTTTACTTCTGTTTTTGTGACAACCACTAAGCTACTCGATCCCAATGTCATAGATTGAATACTTTCTTGTTCTTTAACTTCAAGGGTTTTCTCTAAATTCATGTTATAGAACGATACCAATCTTGTTCCTATTCGCAATACCAAATTATGTTCCGGTGTTTCATAAGCTTCATAAATAGCCGCCGAAAACTTTAATTCTATTTTACTATTTCGATTTTCCAATTCATATTTTTTCTTGTATGTTCTTTTTAATCTGAAGTTAGGTAGACTTACATCGTTTAATCCTGCGCCGAACACATTCCGTTTTTCACTTTCGACATCAGATTCAGATATCTTTAGTCTCCACTTTCCTTTGCCGTTGATCTCGAACATACCAGAAACAGACTTCTCCCCTCTATCAGAAGCAAAATGAACAATAGCCCTGTCCTCGGAAATAAAATCTAGATTAAATCCATGAGCATCTACTTTGAATTTATCAAGTTGCTGACCATCTTTTGAATAGGTAACAATATGCCCAGGAAGATAAGTGATTTCCGCTTCTGAAGGTATACTTGTGAACAAAACCTCTCCATCTAAAGATAAAAATAGCGACCACATAGATGAATATATATGGTTTTCCCAAATAATATTTCCACCAAGGTCATAGCACACTAATTTATGACTCAAACGGTCTTTTTCTCTTTGTTTATCAGATAAATTTACCAATTCATTGATTGACTTCCGCGGTCCTTCCTCAACCACATAGACCCTTTGGTTTTTCATGTCAATAACCCGATTACCAAACCACTCTTTTTTATTCTTTATCTCCCATCCCCCCGTAAACTGCTTAGTCGCAGCAATCTCAGGTGCCACCTCACTTTGAACAACAACCTTGTCTACATCCTTAAAGGTTTTAGCCTCAAAATGTTGCCATTGGTGATTTTCAGGAGCTAGCCAAAAATACCCTTGATTATGAACCCCTCCATCAAAAAATACATTTCGACCAAATAAAATGAATAGTTCCATTCCAGGATGCCCTTCTGAACCTGTTATGAGGTTACCGGTATCTTTGTATAGTTCATACAATCTATTATCTTCACATACAACTAAATATTTTTCTTGATTAGGAATCAATTGAATAGTGGAAGCTTGTTTTGGTAACTGTGCTCCATAAATAAATTTCCCATCCCTGTTTAACCAGAAGGTTTCTCCAGATTTAAAAGAGACAACCAATTTATTCTCTATCCAACAGATATACCTACCTTCATTTTTAAATGCATTAATCCATTTGAGCCTCCCACTACTATCCCAGGCAGAAACTCGCCCCTTCTCTTCTAAAATGAACACCATGTCAGTTTTGTAATCATGCGCAAAACCAGCGAATGGCGAATTAAAACTCATTCTCTCAAATCCCATAGTAAATTGAGCTGCTAATTGTTTAGCGGACATACTTATTGCTTCTTCTTCACTTTTTGGCGGTGCAGATAATTCATGTTGAAGCTCTTCTTGTTTCTGTTGTAATTCTTTTTCTTTCAGTTCAGAAATAGCAATTCTCGCTTTCAAATTACCATTATTGTCCAATCGATACAATCTATCCATACTCGAGACAAAAATATCCGTTGAATCTGCTGACACCTCAAGTAAATAAGGCATAAAACTAAGCTCACCAAACATCGTAGAGAATACTTCTTTAAAAGCAATGCCCCATTTTAAATCTCCATTAAAGTCAAAACAATAGAGTTTACCTGGACCGTCATATGTTTCCCGTGTTCCCACTAACCAAAAATCGTTACCTATGGCAAATCTAAAAGGCTGCCATTGAAATTCATATACAATAGCTCGTTGATTCTTATAATGTACAAAAGCAACCTTTTCTTTATCGTGAAGTAGAACACCCATATGATTTACAGCAACAGGATGCATTTTTTCTAATGGCGTTTCTTTTAAATTGATTTGTTGTACTTGCTCTTTAGTAATCATTTCAATAGTTCCTGCCGCTTCGACAACAAGTAAATCTTGATTATGATAAAGATGACGAAATTTCCTACGAGACCTGATTTCAAAATTTATTAATTTAGGATTTTTCTTGGCTACAGAAAAGAACGAATCCCATGTTTGCTTGCTATCCGTTTGTAATAGAATCGTTGATATTGGTCGAATTGTATCCTTATCAATAAAATCGTAATATTTATTTTGTTTAACATTACCTAAATGACGCTCTGAATTCATCATTGGACCATTATTAGACTCCTTAACAGCCGGATTAGAAAATAACTTCTTGATTGTATTGAATATCCCCATAATTATCCCTCTCTGAATAGAATTAATTTATTTTCTCAAAGTATCTCTCTTAACAAATACATTTCTCTAATTAGATACTAACATAAATATATATAACTAAAGCACCCTAATTTCCAGGGTACTTTTGATATGAATCACCTATACCGTTAAAGAATACATATCTTTTAAAGATTAAATAGAAAGAAAAATTGCCGACTTTTATGTAAAAGTCGGCTGCTTTCTTATAGTTCATCCCTCCCATATGAACAAACTCAACTACTGCTTATAAGCGCCTTCTAATCCTAATATTTGAGCTGTTTAGTTTTTACAGATACTAAGAGGAACATCTCCTAAATGCGATATTCATAGCTAACCTGCATAATATCATCCCCAAATATGTCCGTTAAAGAGTTCTTATTTTTAATTGATGAACTCAATCCTGGAGATGAACTATATTCACTAAAAGAATATCGAAAATCCGCAACCATTTCGAGATCCATATCAAAGCGGACCCTTTCTTGCAATTCCTTATAGTCTGATTTAGAAAAATTAATAGGACTTTTTCCATAAAAATAGACAAATTGATAATAGTGTGTACCTTCCAATTTTGATTGATGATTTTCTATTTCCCTTTTCACTAATATACCCATACAAGAAATCTCTCCATTATATTTATCCTTCATACAAACTGGATAAGATTCTAAAAGTGTATCTTCTTCAAGATTTATATCATTCAAAATATACATTTTTCATATCCCCCTTTATTCCATATCATTAAAAAATATGCAAGGAAAATGAATATATAACTACTTGTACAGTATTATTTTCTAATACAAAAATTAAGAAGGAATATGTATAATATCCCTTCTTATAATGGACTTTCAAAAGTGTATGTAATATCTATCGCTCCATCTTGATGAATACTTATTTTTTGAATTAACGCTTGAAATACATGAATCAAATCTTGCTCTTGCTTTTGTAACTGCTCAAAAGCTTGTTTTATCGTTTGAATATCAATTTGAACATGATTACCATTTTGTATTACCAGTAACTCATGATTCGCTTTGGTTATTTCCGCTTCAAGATCGTTCCGTTTTTGTTCAAACTCTCCTTTATTAATAAGTTCTTCTAAGTACAAATCTAGCAGTGCTTTTTTCTTTTGCTGATTTGTACTCACAAGCTGTTGCAACTTCTTTATATTTTTCTCTTGCCCCTTTTCAACATTACTTTGAAGTCTTAAAGAAACAGACTCTCCTTTTCCCACTAATAAATTTATAATGAACTGACGAAAATGCCCATATTGAATTGGCACATGATTTACACAACCATGTTTTCCTGCCCGACGATATTGAGAACACTTTAAATATTTCCATTCTGTTCGCTCCCCACTTTTCTTTTTCAAATGAGACTGTACAATTACCATATTAGAACCACAAACCGCGCATTTTGCTAGATTGCGAAATTCATTCCAAGCTGTGATTTTCGTTTTATTTGTTTTATTTTTTTTTCGATTCGCTTGATTCCATATCTCTTCTTCCACAATCTTCGGGTGATGGTTAGGAAAAACAAACCATTTTTCTTTTGGGTTCCGGATTTGTTTTTTCTTACCGCCAACTTTTACTGAAGTATATTGGTTTAAAATAAAAGTTCCTTTATAAATTGCACTTTGAAGGATTCTTTGAACCGATGTCATTTGCCAGTTCTTTTTAGTTTTCGACTTTATACCCAATCGATTTAATTCATTTGTTATCTTTTTATATCCCAAACCTTCGCAATACCATTTATACATCATTTTGACAACTTGCGCTTCCTCCTCATTAATCACCAATTTTTGCTCTTCACGATTATACCCATATGGAATTTTCCCGATATGCTCCCCGCGACGAACTTTTACCGCCAATGCTGCCGTAATACTAGAAGAAAGCGTTCTACTGTATTGAGCCGAAAACAAAGACCAAAGTTCAAATGCCATATCGTTTTTGCCAGCCTTTATAGAATCGTAGCCTTCTTCAACAGAAATAATTCGAACATGATGAGCTAAAAATACTTCGCGAATTTCTAACGAATCCTTCAAATCCCTCGCTAAACGGGAAATAGATTTAAAAACAACCATATTAATTTCTTTTGCTTTTGCCTTTTTTAACAGTAATTGAATAGATGGTCTGTCTACAAATAAAGTTCCACTTACCCCTTCATCTTTAAAAACACGTTTCTCATCCCAATTGAATCCATTTCGTTCTAACCAGTTCCGGCAGATATCTATTTGGTTTTCGACAGATGAAACTTGTTCATCTCGGTCAGTTGACACACGAACATATACTGCGTAAGACTCCACTGCTTTCACCTTCCCATCTCCGAACCACTAGACTACCGAATTTCATATGAAAAATTTTTATCCTTTTATAAAAGATATGACATTCTGCTGTTTTTTCATTACTAATATTAAAACAGCTTGTTTTAATATTAGTATGTCTTTAACAAGGTATAAAATTCATTTCAGTAAAAACATTTCACGGAAATGAATTTATAAAAAATAAAAAAACATTGCGAGATTTTTTTTGTACCACAAGTGCCCTTATTTACTACATAGAAGAACCTTAAATCACGCGTTTAGGAATTGAGAACAAAAGACGGGATAGCGTCAAATTATATATTTTAATATTAAGAAAAACAAAAATATATCACCTATGGAATTATTCGATAAATTTTTGGGGAACAAAAAGAAAATCAAAACTCTTTCGGAAAAATAAATCGGTTCAAAAAACAGTAAAGAACATTTTTTACCGAGCTCAATCAAAAGCAAAAAACCCCAATCATAAGTAGAAAACCTATTGGTTTTCTACTTATGATTGGGGTTTTATCCATATAAAGGTATAACATAAGGAATTGTCTCCAAAAGTTCATTTTTAACGACCTTTTGGGACAACCTCTTTTTATCATTATCGCGAGAAGCTCACCACTTCAACGTTAGAAAGTAGCAAGGGACCTACTTACTAAAACTTGAACACTCGTTTGAACCATATATCTTTTTCTTTACTCGTTATGACCATTGTCGCTATTTTACCTAACATATCTGTTAATCCGCTTTCAAATTCTATCGTTTCATCATCTGTATCTGTATAAGCATGAACAAATTCATGAATTAACGTTCCAGTATATGCTTCAACACTTTTCAATTGGCTTCTTTTTATGATAATGGTACGGTCCGATTTATCCCATAATCCTAACGCATCTGATCCAGTAAAGCTATCAGGTCTCATGGTTTCAGAAATCTTGATTTCCTTTACAGGTTTTATATTTTTCGGAAACCATCCTTGAATCACATGTTTTAACTCATAAATTTCCTTTTCTTTTTTACTTAAGTCTTTTTCATCTACAAATTTAAATTCAAAACTATCATTCCAATGCACTGAATAGTAATCCAAATTCACGATTTCATTTCCAGAAATATCTTTTGCTTTGGATAATTTGAGTGCAAGCGTTTCTGGTATGGTAACAATTCTATGCCCTTCATCTTTCGCATAATTGATATATTTACTGCCCCCGATTAAGTCATCCGAGGTTAAAAACAATATTTTTTCTTTCGAGTTTAAAATCTTACATGCGTGCAGTTGCACATCTATCCATTGCAGCTCATCATGAGAGTTACCTTTTTGAATTTTTTCAAGATCGCTTACCAATTTTTCCGCAAATACAGATCCAGTACATGCCAGTAAGATGGATTTCATTCGATCCGAATACGCACTTCTTCCTACATTTGTTCTTTCTCTGTTTAACGATTTTAAAAGTTTTTTAGTTGGTGAAGTAATATTGTAGGAAAACAGCAAATTTTCTTCCTCAGCTACGCAGAGTCCATTCACATAAATGCGAGATTCCTTATTATCCACTTTTTCGAGTAAAGCGCCATATTTTGTTTCTTCAATCACTTGTTCTCCTGAATATAACAAGAAAAAATCTTTCGCTTTTTCAATATCTGAATCTTGCAGCCCTCCTAAAATAAATTCGGTCCCAACCATATTGCAATTCGAAGGTTCTTGAACGATTGCATGCAATGTCGTAATATCCGCAAATCCTTCTTTTGATAACTTTTTAATTGTAATGTCATTATACTTAGATTTTATCAATACATGTATGTTTCTTCTATCAAAGGTTGCCAAAGCGTCTTTCAATCCGACTCCAAATTTTCCAATTACTTTTTCAACACGGCTCATTTTTTCTTTATTTTCGTTTTGTGTTAAATGATTATGTTTTAGCCCTCTTCCATAATCTTTAATATGCCATTTTCCATCATCATCTTTCCATATAATAGGTTCTTTTGTTTCACTTAAATTCGATTCATCCAATGCATTCGCGATGATTTCCCTTAATGCATGTGCTACAGTCCAATGTTCCAAAACTTTTTCAATGTTTAAGTCGAATTTCTTCATCCTTGTACACCTTTTCCTTTTTGACATGATTCGTTCTTATTATTTGTTTCTTTATTTTATATTTCATATTTTATAATAATAGAGTTTCTTATACAAAGTTAAGACCATAACACTCAAAAATAAAAAGATGTAGTAACCTACAAAAGAATTAATTTATACGCTGATCAAATTGTCTTCACATAGAAATTATGTATAAAAATGACTATTCAATTAACTCCTCTTTCCATATATGTTATATACTAATAATATAAAATTAAAAATATTCAATTAGAAAGGGAGTGTTTGCATTGAAACACGGCAAACTATTTTATTTCACCAATCCGCATCCCGATCTGCCTATTGATGAACGATATGTTGCGGAGACTGATACAGGTATCAAAGAATCTTTTGTACATAAAAATGATGCATTACTGTTTTTATCTGACCACGGAGTACGTTCTTATCAATCTTTCACAAAAGAAATCTCTGCATATAAAAACTTAAAAAACATTCCTATTTACGAATTATGGCATTTAGAAAATAGAATAGGCTATGTACTCTTCGGATTTGAATCCTATATAGATTCGGAAGGAAATACAAACAAACGAAAATCTTATATATGGCGATTCGTCGGGCATGGACGTAGTTGTTTTGCGCCCACTCGTGAAGAACTGACTCAAAAGATATTAGACGAGATTCATAAACATGTGGCAGATCCCGAAGAACGCGGTTACAACATATACCCTTATTACACGCGTTATTATCGAGAAGGCGGTGCAAAATGCATAATTTCGTAGCTTTTGATTTTGAGACTGCTAACCATCATCGTCATAGCATTTGTGCTGTTGGTATGGTCTTTGTCGAAAATGGAGAAATCATTGATACCCTCTATGAATTAATTAATCCAGAAGAAGATTTTGACTATTATAATATCGCTATTCACGGAATTACACCAAGTGATGTAAAAGACGCCCTCACATTTCCAGAATTTTATGAAGCGTATAAAAAAAGATTTGAAAACAAATTATTAGTCGCTCATTATCTTCCTTTTGATGGATACGCACTCCGGGATAGTTTAAGACGGTATGAACTTCCATCTGTTTATAACAACTTACTTTGTACATACCAACTATCAAAAAAATTAATAACCGGAGAAAAGAGCTATACCTTAAAATACCTTTGCAAACATTTTAGCATTGAATTAAATAACCATCATAATGCTTTGGAAGATGCAAGGGCTTGTGCTCAACTCATGTTACAACTATCTCATAAATATGATCTACCAAATATAGAAGAAATTTATTCCAAAACACACATTAGAACTGGCGAAATCTCTGGTAACACCTATAGATCTTCATTAGTTCAATCTCAATCCTACTCCTCTTTAAATTTAAAAGATATTAACGTAGCAACAGAAGTATCTGAAGATCATCCTTTTTATCAAAAACATATCGTATTTACAGGCAAATTAAATGCGTATACTCGTATAGAAGCCGCACAGTTAATTGCTAATAAAGGTGGCATTCCACAAAACGGTATTAACAAAAACACTAACTATATTATCATCGGAGATTTCGACAACGTGATGATAAAAGGAAATAAATCTTCTAAATTAGAGAAAGCAGAAAAATTGATTGCACAGGGGAAGGAGCTTGAAATTATTAGCGAAGAAGAATTTATGAGAATGTTGTAGTTGAATAAGTTGACACTAAAAATGATATAAAAATCTAATACTTTCATATAAAATAATAATCATACAACAAGATATACATCATGAAGCACAGAAGAAAGGAGAATTTTCATGGCGAAAAATGGAGAACCTGGAAAAGGACGTATTGGCGCAGTAAAAGGGCGTAGCCAATTACAAGGTCCAAACGGAAATTGGATTAAGCGTGACAGCGCAACCGGACGATTCCTTGACCAAAAAACAAGTAGTACAACACCTTTCAAAGGTGTTAGAAAAGAAAAGTAACCAAACTAAAAATAAACAGCTATCGTAGGAGATAGCTGTTTATTTTTCTTGCCGTTACATTTATTATAACTAATATATAGATTATTAAATGGTAAATCGAATTTACAGTAAGGAGTGTTACTAATGATGACCGACGCAGAAAGATATCATTCTTTTAACAGCGTAAAACAAAGTACCAACGTTTTAGTATCCCAATGGCAAAAAAGGTGGTTAACTGGTTTTAAATATGATGCATCAACAATCGAATTTTTTCCTCCGAAGCCATTTATAAATTTAAGTTCAATGCAACAAGCTGCATTACTTAAAAATATTAGATATGTTCATCACGCTGTACTCGCATCTGTTTTTCAAATGACTCCAGAAAATAAAAAAGTGCCATTCGATGTAGTAGATAACTTGATTTTAGAACAACTAAATCATTATAACCGTAAATTAGGGTTATGTATTTATGCAAGTGCATTATTATACTGTCTCTTACGTGAAGAATTCGCACTTGATAATAAACATTTAAAGTACGTACAAGGTTTTGCACGGACTAAACCTTCTAAAAATTATAAGTTACCTTCAACAGGCGAAGGTTCAGACTTGATGCACACATTACATGCATTTGTTTTATATCAAAATTCTGTCATCGATACCTCTACTATACAACTGGAGAAATATTTAGATTTCTCCCTTAAGCCTCCTTTTGTTTTAGGAGAGCAAGGATACAAGGAAGAAACATTTACATATCATGGATTTAAAGAGTATCCTCAAACCCCACTAAAATACGCAAAAAACTTTGCTAAAGAAGTAGGAATGACATACAAAGAATGGATTACACATCATCAAACGCAAGCCAAAATATTTTCACAAGTAAAAGTTCATTAATAATAACACCTTCCTTATATAAGGAAGGTATTATTAACATGTTAATATAATCTATATCATAATAGTGTTTTGAAAAAAATAAGCTCTTATTATAAATGTTACATAACATATTCTTCTTACTTATTTCAAGAGTCACTACTAAACCTCAAATATACACCGGATTAATTCACCCCAAAACCGTAACCCAAAAATATAATTCATCTTTCTACCGAGAATCAAAAATCAGAATCTTCTTTATTTAAAACCAAAAAGACAAACCTTACATCTCATAAGGTCTCGTCCCACTTTTTCAAAAAACTACTCGGTATTAAGTTAGTAATGGTATACCATTACTAACTTAATACCGAGTAAACGTTTTTCTTGGCATAACTCCTTCACCTTTTTGCCGAGAAAAATATTTTCTTTGAAACTAGCATATTTCTAAATGACAACATATAGCACGTCCATATTTGTGATATTAAAAAGCAATAAAAAGAAACTCAAATTTCCGAGTTACTTTTTATTGCTCTAAATTTATTTTTAAAATATATTCTGTTTTCCCATTTTGATCTATTATAATTTTATCAATTAAATACACCAAAAGTTGACGAACTCGTTTCATATCTTTTTGTAAATTTGTAAATTCTATTCGAAATGCTTGTAACACATTTTTTTGTAACATACCTTGGTTAGAATCGACGTCTTCAATATGCTTCATTTCTGCTTCTTTTTTTGCGATTAACTCCTCTGTCCCCCTGATTTCGTGCAACAAATGCAAACGATAATCCAACATTACATCCAACAAAGGATCTATTTTCGGATCAACTTCCACCAATTTCTTCTTTTGATTATATAATTCGTCTATTTCACGTTCCGCATCCTTAATCCAAACTAGACAATTATCCACCTGTTTTTTCAAACGCTGGATTTCTTTTTTTATTTGTTTTATGTCTTTTTCTAAAATTTGTTCCATTTCATACATCAGTTCTGTTTGAGATTTAGAAATGACTTTATCCGTAACCTCTTTTATAACACTATCAAAAACCAGTGCATGTAGCTCATCTGTTGAGAACCAAACTTTACATAATTTATTCGAACACATATATTTCTTGATTCCATACTTCTTGCCATTTTTCCCTCTAGTTTCTTGATTCTTTGGAAGCAAGGGAGCATCACAACTTTTACAATAAATTAAGTCCCGTAGAACATACTCTGTTTTTAATTGTTTGGGAGGTAATTCCTTGTTTCTTTTTTTCTCAAACATTTGAAAAGTAGCTAACCATTCTTCCTTGGTCATAATAGGTGGAATCTCTTCACATTTTGCCATTTTCCATTTGGATAAGTCTTCAATACTATTCCCAGATCCAGGTTTTAGTCTTCCGAATGTAACATACCCTGCATAAATTGGATTGGTCAAAATGTGCTTTACTCGTTCCTTTTTCCAATGGATTGTATTTGTTTTCGCCTTTTGCTCATTTAATATTTTGGCGATATCCGCAAACCCTTCGCCATTTTGATATAACTGATATATCTTTAACACAATTTCTTTTTCATCTTCTAGAATAAAGAAATTCTTGGTATTTTCATCCTGTACATATCCAAATGGTACAGGTCCTCCCATCCATTGACCATAGTCTGTTCTTTGTCCATACGCATCTTTCGTACGTGCACTGATTCGCTCTACTTCATAACGAGTTCCACCCTCTCGAATTAATTGTGTAATAATATCACGCTCTGTATACAATTCTCCCGTACTCGTCAATATGACATCTGTTTTCGCTTCTTTCATTATTACTCGTATTTGTACATGTTCAATCTCTGATCGCGCAAGGCGGTCATCTGCATACGTAATCACAAAATCATATTTCCCCTGTTCTACGTCTCGTAATAACGCCATGATTTGGGGACGCTTGATTAACTTCTTTTTAAATGCCGATTCTCCAGGGTCTACATATTCTTTCACAATTTCACAATCATAGTTTTTTATAAATTCATATACATGATGTCTTTGTGCATCGATTGTTTGACGATCAGATGAAACCCTCGCATAAAAAGCTCCTTTTTTTCCTTTTTCTAAAACATCACGAATTGTCTTCACATGTATGCACCTCTTGATAATGTAAAAATGGATGTTTAAAAATAATTTCATAACCGTGTCTATCTACAATTACAGTAAAAATCAAATCTTGAAATAACTCCATAACCTTATAATCTGGTAAGGAATCTAACATCA
Source organism: Bacillus cereus group sp. MYBK245-2 (assembly GCF_051916145.1). Lineage (NCBI taxonomy): Bacteria > Bacillati > Bacillota > Bacilli > Caryophanales > Bacillaceae > Bacillus > Bacillus cereus group sp. MYBK245-2. The sequence continues at coordinate 103,818 of NZ_JBQAGB010000004.1, forward strand.
GTTGTTTATGGACATTAGACTCCAAATCCTTTACTACACCAGGCACCTTTTTTAATACATTTAGTTTTAATTCCAATTCTTCTTTTATTTGTTTGTGTTCCTGAAAATGTTGATAAGAACCAAGTAATTCTTTGTGTAACTTTTCATTTTTCTTTTCCGTTAACCATCTTTGTACTTTTGTGTGCACTGTCTTTTTCTTTTGATCTAAACGCTGACTATGCCCTTGTATCATTCGTTCTATTTCTTTTACATTTTGTCTATAGTAACGCTGAAACAAGCCATCAAATTCTTTCTCTCGTAAATTAAGAAAAAAACATTTCATTTTTTCAAATGTTTTTTGTTCGATATATTCCTTATCAATATACAAACGATGTTCTTTGCATCGATATCCTATTAAAAATGTATTTCCTCTCCGTTTAACCACTCCCTCTAATTGTTTTTTACAATAAGAACATTGCAGGAGTCCTTCTATACGATACAGAATATCTTCTTTAGCAATTTCCTTTTTCATTTTCGTAGAACCACGCTTATTTACTATTTGATTTAGTTTTTCTTGCGCAGCTTCCCATTGGTGCGGTTCAATCGGCATTGTGCCTTCTAGCTGATGTTCTTGTTGAACTCCCTTCAATCGAATACTATATACACCCATATAAAAGGAATTTTCTAATGTACGTCTAATATCTTGTAGTTCCCAAGGAAGTCCTTTTCGTTTCTTAAAACCTTTTCCATCTAAACGATCTTTTATTTGTTGCAAAGATGTGCATGTATCGTTCAAAAATTCATTAAAAATAAACATAACTATATCCATTTCATCTTTTACGATTTCAATTTCTTTTTTCTTTTTATTATTTTGGAAACCATATGGCAGCCGACTCACTGCTTTTCCTGCATCAAATTTACTCTGACGCATAGCATCAAACCGTTTATTAATTTGTTCACCTTCATGTTGTGCGAAGCCAGCCATAATCACTTCTAGATAGCGATTCATCGGCGTGTATTCCATTACCGGTTCTCCAACAGTCGTAAAATGAACTTTTATCTGTTTCTCCTGAAGAAGTTCATAAATTTCCATATACTCGATTACATTTCTTGCTAACCGGTCTCTCTTATACAAAATTAAATGTTCAATTTCATCATTTCGAATTGCTTCCAACAACTTTCGTAAACCCGGTCGCTGATTCATATGTATAATTCTAGCCGATACATATGGATCTTCATATTCATAGTCCAGCTTCATATAATGATCTCTGCAATACGCCTTTGCATAATATTTCTGCATTCGAACGGAGTGTTCTTGTTTTTTAGATGAACTACGGTAATATGCGACTGTTTTCTTCAATACAACCAGCCCTTCCATCATGTTGTGCTTACAATGTATGCACGTCATCCTTGTCCATAGAATCATTTTGTTTCATTACTTCTACTAAAAGTTCCACATATAGTTGAAACCATTTTTGTGCAGCTTCAGGATCATGAATATACGAAATCGATCTGAGTTGAAGCTTCTTTTGTACAGCCATTAAAATCATCACCTTTCAAAACAAATTGCATAGGAGGAATTACAATTGATTACGCAATTAGGACAAACCATTCGTAATTTAAGAAAGCAAAAGGGAATTTCTCTTCAAAATTTCGCTGAGCAAATTGAAGTCTCTCCGGGATATTTAAGTAACCTTGAAACACAAAAAACAGATACCATTTCTTTAACGTTACTCGCAAAATTGAATGAGGAATTTGATTTATTTCCTTCCCTGAATCACACAACTTCTCCTCATCATGAATTACATTTCCGACTAGATCGGGTATGCGAACTACTGAAAACGCTACATGATACCAATCCCGAGTTAGCAAATTATTTTATTTCTCATATTGAACAAGGATTGATATTATACCAAAAGGAATAGTTGCTTAGTGGTTATTATTACCAATTAAGAACTAGTTATTCATTTTTATAAAATTAATTTACAAAAATGAATAAAGTACCCTGAAAAAGAGAGCCTATTTTCCCAAAACGGCTCTTTTTTCCATATCTTCTAATAACTCTTTTATTACTTTATTATAAAGACGATTTACCTGTGTAGATTTTTCATCTGTTCGTTGATAAATATACTCGTCTCCTTTCTTTATTATCCCCAGATGTTTATCTTCTTTTGGAAATACAAGATTGCAAAAATCTTGATATATTTGCAATCCCTTCTCTCCTTTTAATGAATATGTACGATCAGGAAAGAGTCTTTTAAATTGAGCTCTTAATAGCCCTTGAAATGCTTTTTCATCCAAACCCTGAATCCTATTTTCATCTATGTTGCTCAGTGGTTGTCTGTTTTCAATCACTGCGTCCAACGTACTCACTTTTTGTTGCAATAAATCATATTCTTCTACCACTTGTTCATACACATCTTTCATCCATTGATTCTGCTTTTGCAATGCTGATATCTCTTCACACATAATATTTACCACATCATATAAAAAATGAATGTCCCCATTCGTTATACTCGCCCTTCCTTCCAAATACTCAACTTCTCCTTCATTTTTTTTATGAAATAAAACTTGTACTTGTTGTTTTACATCATTTATATCTTGAATAAGATGCTGATATTCCTGCAAAATTTGACGTAACCCTGGACGTTTCTTATCGATAAACTCAAATAAATCTTCCTCGCGAATACTCCATCCCTCCTTCCGATTCTCTGATGGAACTGCTGCAATTTCTAACTTCCGAAGCCAATCCGTAAATGTTTTATAACTTACCTTTATATAGTTTTCTTCTAAAATCTTCATCGCTTCTTGAACATTAATCCACCTTGTCATATTCCACCTCACCTCATATCTCTAATAATTTTATGAATGTCATATAACAGATATAACTACACAAAAGTAATATTAAAAATAAAAAAATAGGATTTAGCTCTCCCTCAAGCTAAATCCTATTTACATAATCACACTATTGTTATCTCGTTAATTTTGATTCGTTCTTTCTTAAATCCATAATTTTTTTATAAATGATACCCGCTTCGTTTTCTGTGTGAATATCAAAACTCCAGTACATTTCAGATTTTAACTCGTCTTCATTTATTTCTATTTCATGTACTAAATTTCCAACTACCTCTAAGACATCCTCATTCCACAATTCTTCTTTTAATGTTTGATTTAACACCAATTGAGCTACATCCATTGCCTGAAATATAACATCTAATCCATATCCCATCCTACTTACTCCCATTACAATGTACCCGATTGCTTCTGTATCTTTCAAAAACTCCACTCCTTCCACTATTTCATTTTCATAAAAGTCATTTATAAAAAGTCTGTTTTCTTCCCCAACTGCATATATTTTTAAAGATAAAATATTTGTTTAAGAACTAATTAAGGGAGGTATTTACTTGTTACAACATCTCGGGCAAACCATCCGAACATTACGAAAACACAAAGGGATTACACTAAATGACCTTGCAGCAACATTACATGTTTCACCAGGCTACCTCAGTAATTTAGAAACAATGAAAACCGATACTGTTTCACTTACATTTCTAGAACAAATACAAGAAGAACTGAACCTGTTCCCTGCTCTCACCCAGGAAACAGATTCTCCAAACCATGAACTTGATTTTCGTTTACAACGATTATGCCAAGTATTACAAAAAACTCATGATGAAAATCCAGAGTTAGCGGATTACTTTATTGCTCATGTTGAAAAAGGTTTGGAACTTTATCAACCCAAATAAACACCCTACTCTCATTATGAACAACTTGTCTACCTATTATTCATTATTATGAATTATTTTTATAAATATGAATAAATTCTCGAAAATAGGAGAACCTTTATAAAAAGAGGTTCTCTTTTTTCTAATTAAGGAGATGAATCAATATGAAAGAAGAATTACTAAAAGTAGCTAATGACTACCTCGAATGGGTACATGTTCAACTTGAAAGTGATGTTAACTTTATCGGGGATGATTACATTGACACAATAGAAGATATGTTACTAGAAGAAGGGATTTTATATACCCAAAACGATATGACACAAACCATTAAAAGTATTATTTCAAAACTCCAAGATAAATATGGCGTTAATAATATTTTTTATGGTGCCCCGGAACATACTGTTATTGAAAACGGTCGATATGTAACCCTTTATAATCAGTTAATAATCAAAAATCCCAAACACAAAGAATAAACATTAAATATATGCTATGTTCTTTCAATGTACTTTTTTCGAATTATTGCTTTAAAATAAAAAAGGATGGCTGTTAACAGCCATCTTCTTTTTATTTACTGATTAATTAAGTTATTTAACACCGGCGTCGTATGAACATAACGTACTGTAAATAACGGATCTAAACGATATTGGAATGTTGTTACAAATCGACCAGTTTAAACTAATTGTTGTACAACTTCTTAAATCTCTTAACTATTTTCATCAAAAGACAGCAAATTTGAAATTCATAATTATCATTAAAAGCTGGAAACAGTTTATACCTATATTTTACTCCATAGACAAATTGTCCTCTACTTACATATAGAATAATCCAAACATTTTATACACAGAAAACAAAAATACAGATACCATACCATATAAAATAACAACCTTAGGTGCATTACATCTATTTAAAATCGCAACACCTAATAATGTAATCAGTAGCGGAATGAATAAAATCATCGCTACTCGCATAGCTAGTTGATCAAAGATAGGTTTTAATATGTCAATGTCAATAATGTCCACAAATTATCTTCCTCTCATGAAATATATTATCATTTTATAATAATTTAGCGTTTTAATTCAATCTATTAATTACTAAATATTAATGAATTCATCTATACAATACCTATTTGCCGTTTCAATTTTTCAACCCTAATTTTGCTACAACAGCAGATACATGTGAATATTTCTCTTTTCTGAAACACAATAATTCTAGTATAATAAATTTAACGAAAGAAAAATTAGAATTTTACAAATCAAAACAAAATATGTACTAACTCTTCTAAATTAAAAAACTTATGTTAATAAAAAAGAAAATTTATTAAAAAGGATGTTGAAATATGACTTCTATAAGTTCTATGCCCTATGCAGTACGAAAAAATGATTCTAACTGGATAAAAGATACCGCTGAAGATATTAAAAAATTAAGATTAAAACATGGAGACACTCATCCTTATTATGAATTAATTAAAGATAGCTTTTATTGCTATGGTTGCTATAAAAAATGGATAAAAGAAAATCATACTGAACCCTTTGATTATGCCCTACCTAAATTAACACATTATATATATGAAAACGGAAATAAAACCCACTTCAAACTCCGTCGCAAATCACAAGAGAAAAATCATGATCATCTCAAAGGCTGCTATTTTAATGATCCATCAGATTATTACAAAGAACTATCTGATTCTTTCGACCATATCGAAATTGCTGAAAAACAAACTGCCCGCCTCATCATATTAAATCGGATGAATCAAATATTAAAAACTGAAATTAGATCTTCCACAAAAGGTTTAGGAAAAACAATTAAACCTAAAGCTTCACACCTACAAACATTCGGTGCTCTGCAAGACATTTACAATCGCTACGGGGAAAGTTGGAGAGAATTACCTGTTATAACCGAAGATAATGAAACTAAAAAAATCGAAAATTTATTGCTATCTCCCGATGAAGCAATTGACTCATCTAAACAATACCCAAACAAAATCGCAATTGTATATGGAACAATACAAAGAGTTGAGGCTCGTAATAACGGTGGTTATATCAACATTGTATTTAAACAAGGCTCAAATAAATCCGATCGTCCATTTCGCTTGTCAGTATCACCTTATCATATTTATAATGAAACAGATTTACAATGCCTAGAAAATAGAAAAATCGGATGTTACGGGCGTTTAAAACATAATCAGGGCTTTTCACAAATAGAGTTATTTTCTTTACATCATCAAATTGTATTTTTAGATTTACAAAAAAGTGAACCTTGTCCTTTTAGAACACCCAGTATTAATATTGATCGAATTCAGAAACTACTTACACGTACAATGGAATTTCATCATAGTAAACTTCATTCATATCACCCTGGAATGTTTACTTTTCACAGACAAGCTCAATCGGATTTCAAGAAAATAAAACAAACAGTTCAAGAAACCCAACAAAAACAACAACTGCTTTTTCAGGAAAAAGAAATGAAAACCCAAGAGAAAAACAGTATGTCCGTCCTTCATAACACATTATTAATTGACACAGCAAATATAAAAAAGCAACTTCGCATTACAAAATCCAAAATCAAAGAAACAGAAAAACAATTCAGCAATAAATTCCGTAAATGGACTCGATTTATTTATGCTGGATCTGAATCAAAAGAAATACAAGAATTAAAATCTAAACAAAACAACTTAACAATACAACTAGATTCCTTTACCAAACAAAAACAAAATATCGAAGCTAATATTACGAACTTAGAAGATACTATATCTAGTATAAGCTCTTCTATAACAGCCTTAGAAAAAAAACATGCTTCTGCATTAAATAATTTCAAAAAGATTAAACGTGGAGTCGAGATAGAAAAACAATGGAAAACACATATTGAGCAAGATTTTTGTTTTCTTTATTATCAAGAAAATAAAAATCTTTGGAGTGCTATTCAGATACAACAAAATCCACAACCGGAAGCAGATCTTACCTTCACATGCAAATTTCTATACAACAATCCAGATCACACAAATCGTATTCGTCCTGAAGAAATATTACCTATTGTATTTGATACACCTTCATACGATTTAATGATTTACAAAGTAATACAGAAGAAACTACATCAAAAATTAAATCGCTCACCACTAAAAGGGCATCAGCCCCTTCATAAGTAAAAGATTTTCAAACCAAACATAAAAAACGAGAAACCCTGTGACATACATGTTTCTCGTTTTTTTATTAAATAATAATTCTACTTACCAACTGATATCCTCTAGCTGATCACCAACCATCTTCTTCTTTGTATTTATCTATTTTTTCCTTCTTGTAAATATTGATCAGCTTCTCACTTGAAACAACCTTGCCCGATGATTAAATTTCCCTTCCTTGTCTAACGTTTAAAAATCACAATAGATTTATCCACCAATTCACTCCAACCATTTGAAAGATACTTTTCAATAATAAAACTGGTTGCTTCTTTCTAAAAAAAATTGACTTACAATACAATCAATATAGCGCTTCCTTCTTTTTTATACATCCAGTATGCTGATATCTTTTTACCTAATTTTTGTTCTAAACTTAGAGGATAAGTTACCACTTCCTCCATTTCGTATACAATTCAACCATCCTAATTAAAACATCCATCCTTCAAATATTGTTTTCAAATTATGAAAGTATAAAATAAGCGAATTAAAAATTGATTTTTCTGATTTTTATTGAGAAATATTTTATTTGAATTTCACATATTAACATTTATAGGAAGAAGATGTTAATATTTAGAGGCGGAATTATTTAAAATATTCTAATAATAAAAGAGGAGAATGTTAAATGATAATTAGAAAAAATAGTCGTTTCGCTCTTATATTAATATTAGCTTTAGGTACATTTTTCAGTATTTTTGGAGTAAGTAAATTTTCGCTAGCTGATACAAGTGATGAAACTGTCAATTTTACTTTCCAATGGAATAGTGCTTGGGATTATACAAACGCTCGTAGAAAAGATAATACTTCCTCAATGTATATGCGTGTGAATTCTAGCAATTCCGCAGGTTCTTTCAATGTTTGGGCGGAAGCAGATGCCAATGTGTGGAGTGGGGGAAGAGATTGGAAAAACGCTTCTGGGGATGGTAAACATGAAGGTGCTGTACAACCAGGGCGTACATATCTCTTCATAAATAATGCAGTTGAGACTTATGGTAAACAAGTTCCTGTCCGTTTTGGTGGGTATTCAAGAGAGAATAACTCATATAATGTTGATTGGAGCCCTGATAGCGTTAGACCAAAAGGATCTTATACTGAATATTAAGTAAAAATTAAATCATAGTAATATTTTCAAATAATACCGCGCTCTTTAAAATTTTTTTGCTACATGTAAAAGTTGTATGATTCTTAATAAGAATCATACAACTTTTTTTGTCAGAGGATTACGATAAACATTGTAAATTGATAGACTAAAATAACTATTACTGACAAAAGGATTAATTAATTATTTCACTATAAAACAACTTTCACCAGTGTAATCCTTTATCAGAAAACAGTTGAAAAAATTATTACAATTATTAATACCATAAAAATTTAAGGGAAATCGGATATAAAAAACTATTATAATAAAAGATGGACTTCTTTTCCCTTTCCAAAAAGAATGACACGTTTTCTTGTGTAATATCACTAGGTTATTTTATCCATAAAATTGATTGGAGGTAATCAAAATCAAATTAGTAAGATATTTAATTTTATTATGTATTTCCGCAACAACCTTATTCTTGTTAACTGCCTGTCAAAAAGAAATTAAAGAACCCATTATCATTATTGATGATGCAACGAGTCAAAAAGAAAATTTAAGGAGAATTGAATTAAAAAATAAAAATAACAATGCCATTTTCAATCAGGTATTTTTTGAAAGTAAAGATGGAAAAACATTTTACGATAAGCAAATAGATGTAAACGACATTCGTATAAAACAAAACATATCAAATAAAAAAATTCAACCGGGTGTATTACCAGAACAAAATTATATTTTTTTATCAGGTTTTAGTAATAAAAACAAGCCCAATTATTTATTAGGACGAATCGAACAGGAAGATGGGAAAGTTATACAATGGAAACAAGAAATTAAGTATATGAAAAAAAATGGCACTAAAGATGTTTATCAGTATGAAATTCAAATGCCTAAATTTGAGGGCAAACAAGCCTATATTTCTTTTCGCTATATATGGCTAAATACAAATAACAAATGTTATGGTGTGGCAGATCAATTATTCACATTACAAAAAATTAAATCTGGTAATATTTTGGAGGATGTCCAACAATGAGTTATTTTTTAACACGACTTTTCAAAGGTAAAATATTATGGATCACATTATTCATGATGTTAATTATTAGTTTTATACAATATATATTTACCTTTATAACAACTAAGGGATTTAATAGTACGCACTCAATAGTTATATCCCCATATTTGTCTAATATTCTATATTTTAATAGATTTCCATTTTACAGTGAACTGTATCTCATTGTATTACCTATAGCAGCTGCAGTTACTTTTTCAGGAATGTACCGAATGGATCGAAATAATGGTTTTTTATATTCAGTTTTAATCAAGATGGGAACTCAACGTTACTTTTTATCATTGTATTCAATTAATTTTATTATTTCGTTTTTAATTATAGCTATTCCACTGCTCTTTAATTTTTATTTATATTTAATGACATACCCAGCGGTTGCTCCAAATCCAATAATAAATTATACGTCGGCTACTATCTCTCCAACCGCTCAATTTCATACCGTTTATTATGGGCACCCCAACATATATTTTCTTATGTATGTATTTTTAAACGGGATGTATGGCGCAATTTGTTCAAGTTTAGCACTAGCTGTCTCCTTTTTCATCAAAAGAGTATATTTTGTTTATGTAGTTCCTTTTATTTTACATATCTTTTGGTTAACAATTGGACAATCATTTATTAATCCAAAAGAATACTTAATTAAAGATCTTGGCTTTTTTGAACTTCAAAACTTCTTAATTGTCTTAATTATTATTTGGATTTTATCCTTATGTGTTTATGTTTGGGGGAGTAAAAAGCATGTTCTTTTATAATTCGATAAAAGAAACTATACAAACAAAATACAAATCATTATTAGTTATTTTGGCATTGAGTATACTTACAATATACCTCTTAACAAAAGATACTGTACACAATCAAATGAGCAGTCTAGAGGTACTTTTCAAATTACTATCTGTTCATCATTTATCAATGATTTTCATTCCATTAATAATTATTTTTGCTGTATATACCATGTCGGGATTTTTTAATATTTACGTTATCCACCGAATGAATAATACGTTAAAACTGGTAAGCATATATTATCTAAAAGTAATCATATTTACAATGATAATTGGCGGGGTTATTATTTTTCAGAGTAGTTTAACTGCCTATGTAATTTCCTCAGGTACAGAAAAAATTAACTTTTTTAGGTTTGTACCATTTCAGATGTTTTCTATTATTTTCATAGGGGTAGTGGCTGCTTTTTTACAACTTCTATTACCAAACATTCTGGTAATAATTATTTTAATATGTACAATAACAGTAGATGCGTTACTATTAAACGGCTACTTATTTATACATACCTTTTTCCAAAATCCAGCCAACGGCATAGGCATAATAGCCTTACGTGTAGGTATATTCTTTTTCATATATGCCCTTAGCATATTCATTATTGAGAAAAAGAATTATATCTCTTCGGAAGAAGAGAAAGAGGTGCATTAATAAATGATATTATACTATTTATTAAAAAGAGACTTGTATTTACGCTTTAGAGATACCATGAAAATGTCTACTTTTCTAATCCTTTTATACACTGCTATTGTTTTTTATTGTACATGGAATCAACTTACCGCCATGAATGAGCGACATGTTTCTCTAAGTATTAATTTTTATAAAATATTTTCAGGTGTAGATTTTATTAATCTAGCTCACTTTTATAAAGAAGGTCGTCTAACATTCCCTTTTTACTGGCTCTTCTTTCAGTTGATTCCTTTATTGGCACTAGGACATTTTACTCATTCAGATATACAAAAAAACGGTGTATATTTGCTTCCTCGTGTTAGAAAAAAATCTTTGTTATGGTCAAGTAAAATGATCTCATTATTCGTTTATACGTTCGTACTTTGGATTGTTATGTATGTTATTTGGTTCACATTGTATTTTTCACTTATAAATGTATTAGGTTCCTCCTCTATGTCAAATAATCTATTTCTTAGTAATATATTGTACACCATGGCAATTCAAATAATTATTAGCTATATACTATGTTTAATTTATGAACTGTTTACACTCTATATGCCTAGTATTATTGCTTTGAGCTGCTTAGTAACCTACTTAGTAGGCTCTGTATTTATTCATAGCCATTATCTGTTAGGATCTTTTGTAATGCCAGGACGTTGGTATTTTGTGGATCATAGTCCAATCCAACTAACAGCCAGTCATTCTCACTCCATTCAATATAATGAGTTTTTCTTAGTTTCATTCATTACATTTATTTTGATACTAATAGTAAGCTTTTTGAGTTTTAAAAAATTAGATGTGATAGGAGATTAAAATATGCCAGAATTTATCCGATGCGAAAATATGGTGAAGAAATTAAAAGGCAATTTTGTTTTAAATAATATAAGCTTTTCAGTAAAAAAAGGCGAAGTGTTAGTTTTAAAAGGACATAACGGATCAGGAAAAACGATGATTTTACGGGCAATAGCTGGATTACTTCATTTAAATTCAGGTGAAGTTTACGTAGATAACAAAAAAATTGGTAAAGATATTCAATTCCCAGAGGATATGGGAATATTGATTGAATATCCAAGTTTTATCCCCGGGTACTCTGGATTTCAAAATTTAAAATTTCTAGCATCTATTAATAAAAAGGTCACAGATGAAGCAATTTTAAGCACAATTGATACAGTAGGTCTAAACAAATTAGATAAGAGGAAATATAAAAGATACTCGTTAGGCATGAAACAACGTTTGGGAATTGCACAAGCCTTAATGGAAAAACCCAAATTACTATTATTAGATGAACCTACTAACGCCCTAGACAGTAAAGGAATACAACTTGTTTTAGAACTCTTGAAAAATGAAAAAGAAAAAGGAACAACCATTATTTTAGCTAGTCACGATGAAACAATATTAAGTAATCCTATCATCGATCGTATTATTTGTGTTAGCGAAGGAAGGTTGGTTGATGAAGAATGAAAAAAATATACTTTATTTTAGGAATAACCTTCACACTACTATTCCTTGTTTTTAGTATACTGCAATACAGGACTGTAAACGCAAATAATAACATGTATACAATCCAAAAAGATAATTTTCCATCCAATCGTACTTTTCAAGATTTGCAAGGAATTAAATATCATGTACTTCAGCCATTGAAGCCAATCAAATATTTTGATCCTTATAATGGTAGAGAGACTGTTACTCTTATTTTACCTTTAGACATTACGAATACAACAGACCAAACAATTGATATATTAAGCAACAGTGCTATAGAAAACACCCTATTTTACGCAAAATTAGGTGACTTCTATAATTTAATCCCATACTCCATGGAACTTCCCGATAAATACAAATTCGATTCTGTAATCCCCCCTGGGAAAACAGTTCGTGGTTATATAGGAACCAAATATTTCTTAGGAGATGATCCTAATAGAGCATACAAATCGTTCACAATTAATTACAGCAAGGTATCATTTATTTACTTTTCTAAAGGAAAAAACGGAAAATATCATGAATTAGAAATTCCAATTAACTAAAAAACGACACCTACTGGAGAGCACCTCGACTCCAATTTGGTAGTATTTACCAATTACCGTAGAACAAAGAAAAAAGGAGAATCTCTTCCTATAGAGTTTCTCTTTTTTAATTTGTTAAGCTTGGAAAATCATCGTCATCTGGACCTCTCCCCCAATGAGACAGCTCTTTTTCAATTTCGGACTGCAACATACTTATTAAAACCGTTTTATAATCCATCATTTTCAATATATATTGCCACTGCGATTCAATGTCATACAATTCATAAAATATCGTTAAATCCAACAACCACTTCACCTTATGTAACTGATCATGCTTTAAGCGAGCAGGATTGCTCTTGTTTAATACCGCTCTCTCATATAAACGATATTTTAATATATCTGAAATACCTAACCGTCTTACTTTATCAACTAAGGGTACACACTTTAATTCATAAGCCTTATTCGCTATTTCCAATGGAATTTCCGGATGAAGTAAATACCGTTCCAAATCTTGATTTTTTACGCCTACTCTTTTTGCAATTTCCTTTATGCTTGTTCCTTGATCTAACAATGTAGAAATTAAAGCCGATTTCCCCATCCAATCACTTCTAGAATTATGAAACATATTTTGTAACAGCTGCACCATCTGTTCTGTTCTATTCGAAAAAGGCTTGACGATACAATCGACAACACTTATTCCTGCTTCTTTATACGCCTCGTAGGCTACATATCCTGATAGTAAATAATATCTTTTATGATTTGGATCTTTCTCCAAAACTAGGTATTTTGACAGATTTTCACCATTCCATATGCAACGTACCATCCTTTTCTTAACCGTTTCAGAAATACTTTCTGTGTATATCGGTACAATTTGTTTTAGTCGAACAGTCATAAGCCTGGTTAAAAAAATCTAATAAAAACTATTAAAATAGTTTAGTTAGAAGTTTTCATCGTTTTCACGACGTGCGCTCACAGGATTCCGCACTAGGGGACAGCTCTCGCTCCACCGACAAGGGATGTTGCTTCTTCTACTTACTAAGAAGGATTCCTCGACCTCGGGTGTTACCCGACCCTGTAAAAGATATCTTGCACCTTCTTCACTACGTTCCAGCACAAGAGGTTTTTTATTTTTTTATCGTTTGATACACGTGTTGTTTATGATGAAACCATTGATGGAATTTCGCTTTTCGTTTTTTGAGTATATTTGTAATCCGTTTTCGAACTGTACTCCAACGTGCCCATTCGTTTTGTTTTTTCCATGATTTTGTTTGCTGTTTCGTTAATATATCTTGTAATTTTTTTGGAATTCTTTCTTTCATTCCCATGCCACGACGACCAATGGTAAGTGCTGCTGATTCATGAACAGATATTCGATATTTTTGTTGATATTTTAGTCTTCCGGAAATCGATGTGAACGCAGGTTTTACTTTGATAAACTCCACACCGTATCGTTCACACAAACGTTCTAACGTAGATAAGATTTTTCGATAACAGAAAGAATGACTCATACGTCTAAACTTCGCACTAATACTTTTATCTTGAATGAATTTCAAATCTTCGACAATAAGACCTGTACCGTCTTCCACACATTTTCTCACTAACTTATGGCAAAGTTCATAAATTAAATTTTCTCGTTTGTCAGATGGATAGTCTTGTAATCCACCTTCTCCTAACCATTCAAATGATTTGGGATTTCCGTCCTTCTTAACATGACAAATAGCCAACCCGTCTGGATTTGTATCTAAACCACGATATCCATTCACAGGAAAAGTAACAAGTGGCGCAGGTTGTTCTGTAATCGAAATATGAACCCGATATTTTCCGTTTCGCTTTAAAATTTCAACCGCATATGCATCACCAGAAGCTAACGCTTGACGCATCAATGCAGGGTAATTTCGTCCGTTATATTGACCTGTTTTTTTCGATTTTTTTGATGCAATATATAAAGAAAAGCGTACTTTTTGATATAACGTTTTCTTTCCTTTTTGGAATGGATTACTTGTTGTCATCTCTAAGAAAAAAGAACCATTCTCTTCGATGACACGAAGATTAGGATTCCCTTTTTTGCTTTTATCACCACGTGAAGAAAAACGTCCATTTCGTAACTCTTGCCATTGTTCTTTTGTAATTAAACCTTTAGTACGTTTTTCAAAGTTTTCACGCCCGCCAAATATGACTTCATCATACGTATCATGTTTCACATGTTGTTCATAATGATCCATTTTCAAAATTTGTTTTTCTAATTTGTTTTGTAATCCTAATATCCGTTTTGAATTTGGATTTATATCTGGAATACAAAGTAGTTTTTCTAGTTTTGTGCTTGTTTTCTCAAAACGGGATTTCCATAATTCGAAATACTCTATCATTAATGCTTTTCTAGATTTGATTAATTGAACGGCTTCCGCTACGGCATCTTTTGCTACACGAATATTAGTATTTGTTTTTGCAGAAAGAATTTTTTCAAGAGAACCGACTGCCATTCCTTCTTGTAATCTTTTATATGCATAACGAATCATAAATGAATATTTATAACTTTCTGTATCAATAATGAATTGATCTTGTGCTGATAAATCAACCAAACAAGCAGGAATCGTCGTTTTCATCTTGTTTTCCTCCTTTCCTAACCGTACACCCTTTTTTCTATATTATGCCAAATGTTATTAGGATATGCAACTAATCTGTACATTACTAGTTTTTATATATTTTTATTAAAAAATAATATATTTTTTGAAGCTGTTGTAACCTCCCTCTCATGCTCTCTTCCTTCTTTCTATGTAAGTTATTTCTTTAATGTATGAAGAGATAATTTTGTCTCATGTCTGTATAACACAAACAAAAAATTCATTTTAATAAAATTTTTTTATATAAATGAATATTTTTATTAAATCTGGAAAGTATGATAGATAGGAAAAATCCTTATTACTTTAGGAGGCTCTTTAATGAAACTTCTCACATTAAACACCGGCATACGAAACACACAATATTCAGATGTTGAATCCCTTCTTAAATTTTTTGAAGGGGCTAAAAACTACGGCATTCTTTTTTACACAGCTGATTTAAAAAGCTTACCCTTGAATGAACCTTTCCATATATACCATTATTCAAGAAAAGGTAGCGGTGGATATCAATTGGCTTTTCCTATTCCAAGCGCTTTGTATCACTCGCTAAAAATTAATCATTATTCTCTAAAATGGTTAAATGTCTTTTATCAATTATATTATCAAGATACACCCCCTCCACCTTGGCAATGGAAATACTGGGATACTTATATAGGTGAAAATTACGTATGGATTTATAAAACTGAATGATCATATCTACTACTTTATCTTTTTCAACGAAATAAAAAACTCCTAATTAACTAGGAGTTTTTTTGGTCTTGCTGTTTTATAAAATACATTTCTAATGCTTCAAGAAACGCTTTTTCAATTTTCAACGTACCGTACATTTCATTGCCTAGTTTAAGTGGAGATGGTTTTGTTGTCATGGAGCATCACCTCATCACCACTATATGCGATAATATTTTACGGACTACCCTATTTTCTACATTCCTTTCTGAAAATTTTATATGAAAATAAGAAATTGTATAAATTAAAAGTTTAATATTTACACCATGTAACTTGTAAATTACTATTACGTTAACTAATATAAGGAGTTATATGGTTTTTCCAAACTGTTTTTACAATACTTAGTGGTTCATTTGTATCTTTTCCCCCAAACATATTCATTTGCATTTTTAAAGCTAATTCATTCTTTTCATTTACTTCGCATACAATGCTTTCATTATAGCTGTTATCCAAAGGAGACACAGACAGACGTCCATAAGCCATTTTTATGCTTGTAGTAGCAAAATCATTTGATAACCAAATCTTTAATCCACTCTTCACATTTCCATCTACATACAATTTATAAATACACTTCGCTTCTCCATTTTCCACGGTAAAATCAAAATTTAAGTTACTTTGTTTCATTTGTGAAAACAGCTCTTTAAAGATCGTATTCATTTCTTGAAAACTTTCATTAATAAATTTTTCCTTTTCTAAATCAGTAATGCGTTTTAGACTCGGTATATCAAAATCTGAAAAATCAATGCTTGGCTTTTCAACTATACCCTTAAGAGGGGTTAATTTTGGTTTTTTCCCCAAAGGTTTTTTCTCATATAACGGTACTCCCTCGATACGATAATGTAATTCTTTAAATGCCCTCTCAAAATTAGCATCATCCGAAAAGTTAATGGCATACCATCCATCCAAATGGAATGGAACCACTGATTCAAAATTGCCAGCATGTCTTACAATTAATATTAATTTATTCGGATTTTTCATCAATAATGGCATTGTTAATAGCGTTTCAAACCCAACTCCACCTTGTAATGCTTCCGCTTTCTTTTTATAGTTTTCAGTTAACACAATGACCGTATAGTCATTATCACGTACATTTGAAACCATCATTGCATTTAAATTTACTGTTTGAGATTGAGTTTCTAACATATCAAAACTCGCATCTACCCCGTTGTCTCTTAATAAACCAACTAAATCCATAACCCACTGTTGATGCTCTGGACTATCCCAGCTATAACTAATAAAAACACTTTTAGTATCTTCTTGCATTGTAATTCCCCCTAGACAATTATGTTATCGATATTTTAATAAACGATTTAAATACGTAGTTAATTCACCCTGACTACATTTTATATTATATCAAATGTTAGTTTTTACGTTGCATATAGCTCATCCATCTTACTCCTAAACTACTAAAAGCGTTTAGCTTAGGTTCAGTCACCTTCTTGTCAAATCAAAGCCAAAAGCAATTTCTTGGTATGAAAAACAAGGGTTTGTAAAAACAAATTTAGAAACCTATGATGGACTAACACATATGAGACTTCCGTTCCCTAATAAACTTACGGTTGAAAAAGGAATCTTTTAAAAGTTCTAATACTATCAGACATACTCATATATTTAACAATCGTTAGATAATTGGAGGGATGATAGTGGTACGCAGACGCTTGAAAGCGAATGGTGAAACAACGAAAGAACTTATAAAAGAATTAAATGACCCCAATCGTTTTTCACGTGCATCCAAACTATATAAAGATGCTCTTGAATTTGGAAAAAGAAGAAAAAAAGAAAATGAAACTAGGAATTAACCCTGAGTTTCATTTTCTTTTTTTTAGTTAAATAACTTATTGTAACATACATGTTTCTCGTTTTTTATTAAATAAGCATTCCACTTACCAACCATCTTGCCCCTTATATTTATCAGCTTTTTCACGATTTTCAAATTCTTGTTCTTTAGCCCATTCTGCTTTTTCTGTTTTTCCTTCTCGTACGTATTGATCAGCTTCTCGACTAAAACGATCAGCCCGATGATTAAACATCTCTTCTTTATCTTTAAAAAAACCCATAACATTACCTCCCTATTTAATTTATCCTTCGATATATGTACTCCAAAAAATTCACCTATGTTATTAATTGTTAACCTTGTTACTTGAAGAATAAACAATCCTGCAAAAACACTTACTTAACGCTCCTTTTTACCTATTATTACCATAAAGGAAAATAAAATTCAATTTTTACAATTGAATCATTCTACAAAATATAACAATTCAAAAGGAGAAGATTCCGCTCCCTTTGAAAATACACTGTTTATCTAATTTTGTAGCCTTGGAAAATCATCATCTGTGGTATACTTCCCCACTGGGATAATTGCATTTCAATTTTCGACTGAAACTGATTCATTAACACCTTCTTATAGTTCATCATTTCCAGCATATGCTCCCACTGTAGCTCTATATCGTAAAGCTCATCAAATCTAGTGGAGTTTAACAACCATTTTATTTTCTCTAACTTTTCATACGTTAATCTTTCTGATCCCCTTTTATTTAAAAACGCTTTTTCAATTTTCAACGTAAAGGACATTTCATTGCCTAGTTTAAGTGAGGATGTTTTTATTTTTATAAAGCAACACCCTATCACCACTATATGTAAGGATTGACTCTGGACGGACTATTCCATTTATTTTAGAGATTAATATGGTAATGGTTCACCAGGTCTCTTTACATACTACAACATATAGTTAAACCTCCCGGAAAACACCACATATCGTATCGAAGAACAAATATTCGTACTAAGTATTGATATTTATATTAAATTTATAGTATAATAACTCCGTTAGCAATTCTACCAAAAATTTCTTTATTTTTTACATAAATATACTACTGTCACTGTCACTCTGCTATTTCTATTACATACTATTATTTGGAGGAATTTTATGAAGTTAAACGATTATTTTAAAAAATTTGTTGCAAACATTTCCTTAAATCCCACCCGTATTAATCGCGTAGAAAGTGCTTTATCTCATTGGGGAAAAAACTTCAAAGAAGACGAAGAGATAGAAGATCTATTTCTCGATTTTTATTCACAAGGATCCTATAGTACAAATACTGGGATTAAGCCAAAAAACGATGATGAATTCGACGTTGATGCTATATTACTCCTTGAACTGGATGAAGAAAATGAACCTCAAGATATCCTTAAATGGATTGCCTCACGAATTAAAAGCCATAAAGAATTTGAAAAAAGTGTTAAAACAAAAGACCGATGTGTACGAATTGATTATGCTGGAGACTTCCATGTAGATATCGTTCCTGCATTGCCATGTGAAGGCGTCATAAAAATTCCTTCTAAAAAAGAAAACGAATGGTGCAAAACAAACCCTAAAGGATTTACTAATTGGTGCAATGCTATTAATAGCAAAACCGATAGCTATTTTGAAAAAGTAGTAAAAATCATGAAACATTGGCGCGATGATAACGTCGGAAAAGATACAGCACCTAAATCCATTTTAATGACAACTTTAATCGGTAACGCCTTTGTGAAAAAAAATTCTATTGCTGAAACTCTAGTAGAAACACTAGACGTTTTAATCGATGATTTGAACGAACTTATAGAAGAAGATGATGGTGACGTATTTGTTAAAAATCCTTCTCTCGAAGATGAGAATTTGGCTAGAAATTGGGATCAAACAAAAGCAGAGCGTTTCTTGAAAAAAGTGCAAAAGCTTAAAGAAAACTGTCAAGACGCTATGGATGAAAAGAATAAAGAAGACAGTATAGAAAAGTGGCAAGACATTTTTGGAAAATCCTATTTCCCTTCTGAATTAGGGGAAGCAAAAGATATGGCAAATAGAATTAATAATGGTTTAATAAAAGTAGCACCTACTGGTTTATTAAATCAAGAACAAGGTACAAAAATTCGTGAACATCGTTTTTATGGTGAATAAATGAAGCGTATAAAAACAATCAATCTTGGATTACAAAATTTAGCGATTCAAAAAAAGTTCCCTTCACTTAAACTTTATAAAAAAAACCATCAAGATATTTTTTGGTTAGGAGAATTAGAATCATCTCCCCACGCAGTAAAATATACGGTTAAAATTAGCTATACTCCGTATAAACCAAAAGTTTTCATTATGGAGCCACAAATCTTAAAAAGTGCTCCTCATCGTTATTCGGATCAATCTTTATGCCTATATCACCCAAACGATAAGAGTTATCGTCCTAATTTATTAATTGCAGATACTCTTATCCCTTGGACCTGTGAGTGGCTTTTTTTCTATAATATTTGGTTAGAAGAGGGTATTTGGTGGGGAAAAGAAGCCCCTCATAGCCCCATCCCCTGTTAAGAAAGGACGTAATACATGTTAAATTGGGATCATTACAAAAAAGGTTCTTGGCAAACCAAAGAGCCGAATACTTTTAAAATTTTATCAATTGATGGCGGTGGAATGAAAGGCGTTATTCCTTCTCAATACCTCAAAAAAATTGAACATATAATAGGAGAGCCTATTCATCAACACTTCGATTTATTAACAGGTACTTCGACTGGAGGTATCATTTGTCTCGGTTTAGCATCTGGAATGAGCGCTGAACAAATTGCAAATCTTTATATCCAGGAAGGAAATCAAATTTTCGGTACAAAAAAAGCAAAGGGATATTTGATAAATGCTTCATATTCAAACCACCCATTAAAAAAACTATTAATAGAAAAGTTTGCTGATAAGAAGATTTTAGATGCTAATACAATGCTCTGCATCCCATCAATTGAACATCACAAAGCAGAACCAAAAGTATTTAAAACTCCTCACCACTCAGATTATATCAGAGATGGCGAACGTTATATGTGGGAGGTTGGACTAGCAACTTCTGCTGCTCCATCCTATTTCCCTGCTGCCAATATTGGAGAAGGCGAATGTAAAATAGATGGGGGACTCTGGGCTAATAATCCCGTATTAGTCGGTATTGCTGAAGCTAAGAAATTAGGATATTCGTTAGATCAAATCAAAGTATTATCTTTAGGAACAGGCGATTGTTTATATAATGCTCCAAATAAAATCGCGGAAGCTGGTGGGCTATTGTCATGGAAGAAAAATTTGGTTGAGCTCACGTTTCAAGCACAATCAAAAGGGGCTGAACATACGGCAAAATACCTCATTGGTGAAAACTTAATCCGTTTAAATCCTGTTCTCACTCGACCGATTCCATTAGATTCTACAAAAAAAGAAGATATTGCTGATATGATACGAGAAGTAAATCATCTATTTGACAGAACCTTTATTACAAGAGGCGTAAAAAAAATGTTCTTCGAAACAAATTCAATACCTGTGTAAATAATAAAGGAGATCTTCATACACAATTGTTCCTTTATATGAATGTCTTGTTCAAATCTAATTTCATCAATTGAAGTTGTTTTTTATCCCACGTAAACTATCAAAAAGAAACAGGTGAACCTTTTGTCTACAGAGAAAAAAATTAAAGTTATTCGCATGTCTAACCATGGATTTGATATTAAACCCTATCACCAAAATACAACTTTGGACTTTTTAAACGTGACAATAACTGATTTAAATCAAAGTATTACAATCTCTTCTGAACAAGCAAAATACAATAAAAATAATAAAATAGTCGGTTGTTTTTGTTTCCTTGATAAATTTGATGAATCTCAATTAGACACTGGGGGTAACTTATCTTTTAGAATCGAAAACAAGCGAAATATAGGCTACTTACCAGCCGATGAAATCGTATTTGTTAGAAACACCCTAAATAATAAAATTGCAGATCGATTTGTATACGGATTTGAAACAGATACGATACATCCTATCACCCAAAAACCCATTACCGAAAGATTCGGAGGATTCACCTATGAATTTGTAAAAATGCCACTATGGTTAGCAATACAAAGATTAAATGAACACATCAAGAATAAAAATGGTATGGCTCCAGACGAGGTTATATCCGAGTTCTATTTAACAGAAGAACAAGTTAAAAATAAGTTAATCCTTAAAGAAGAATAATTTGTTCCGATGATTATATAAGTAAGATCCTTATAAAAAATCGCTCTTGAACCGAATATGGATATTTACGAAAATAGACCGTCATTTGTATGGTCTATTTTTTTAGAGGATTGACAAATCAAAGATGTAAATTACAAAAGAATAGCGAGAGGGTGATAAATATGATTTTTAAATTCAGAAAATATATTTCTTGGCATAATAACTCTCAAGAAAACTATCTTATGGTTTATAGTGACAATCCCTTAGATAAAAAATATTTTTCTTTTGATGACCATCCATCCACCATAATGCAATCTACAGGACTTTTTGATCAAAAAGAAAGAGAAATTTATGAATCAGATATCGTTGAAATCAATAATAAGATCTATGGAGTGAAGTGGGATACGGGTAATGCACAATTTTCTTTAATCCGAAAAGGAGAACTCCATCGAAATATAAAAGAGCTGGTTAATACTTGCTTTGTTGTTGGGAATTCATATGAAAATATTGAGTTACTAGAGAAATTATAAAATAAAAAAGTCAATAAACGCAAAAAACCTTCGTAGACACGAAGGCTTTTTTATGGCGGTCAGATCAACCGACCCCCAAATTGATATGTAAGTTCCAAGCAGTCAGATCAACCGACTCCCTGTTTTTTTTGGCTAAGTAGAATTTACCATCTTTTTTATTTCAAGTCAAGAAAAAATTAACAGGAGATCATCGGGCGATCAGTTTTCCGATCCCCCTACTCCTTTTACAGGACCTGTATATCTAGTATATACTTACTTATGTAAAATATTCCTTCTTTTAAAAAGTCCATCAAGCCCCTGTTGCTTCATCATCCTGTCTTGGATCATCAATCCAATCCCTTTTCTTTTTAGTAATTGGAATCTTCTTAAATCCCCAGTTTCTAAAATCTTGATCCGGGCTTGGGCTATAAATTTTTGTCTTTATCGCTTTAAAAATTTTATTTTCTGTTCCATAATTTTTTATACATTTAGGCTTTGCTTCTACAATTCCTTTTCGAACCCGACCGATTGGATTACAAACCAGATCAGCAATTTCTAAACCTGATTGGTATAAAGGATCGCCTTTTTTTGCAAGTATAAACCCTTTTATTTTTTCTCTATACTTCTGAAAATCTAAATGCATTGTTCCATTGTTGAATACTTCAAAGAAAGCTTTTTGAATCAAAAGATTCTCATAATCATCTCTAGATTCTAATACAATCCGTGCATTTTCTACATCTGTTTGACTCAAAAATGAATAAAACGTTTCAAGGATATGTATAAATGCAACAACGTATGGATCCTTGTGTGCTAGAAAATATTGTTTTAGTTTCACTTTATCAATTGTTACCGATATGATTTTAAAATCTAGGTTACCTAAGAAATTAGGCATATTGTTATAAAAATCCGCACGCTGTTCTTTTTTAAACTTCGCAAAATCACCTCGCCCCCTAGAAATTTCATCTAAATGTAACATTACATCTTGTGTTCCAAAACATTGCATTTTTACTCGATTAAGCCGATTACGTAATTCACTTGTTCTACCATTTTGATCAACAGCATACTTGTTTTCAAAAATCACACCTGTTAAAGTAAATGGCTGAGTGCTACTTTGAGCAATTCCCGTTTCATCAATAAATAAAATATACTTTTTTTGCTTGCTTACCAAACTACCTTCCCCCTGAAATGATTTCTAGTATTACCATAATCATACCACATAAAAATAACAATTATAAAAATACTTACACCATTAAAAAAAGGAGTTTTTCTTGTAAAAAAAAGCTTCTCTGATTGCTTAAGTAATAATTCCATCTTCTGTTTTATAAAATAGATTTCATCTATTTGCAATCACTACACATCACGTTTGAGATGTGGTTACGAACTGTCTTTTCACTGATAAAAAGTTCACCTGCAATTTCCTTCGTTGTTTTATCTTGAACCAGTAATTCAAATACTTCTCTCTCTCTCTTTGTGAGTAAAGGTTTAGATTGATACGCTTTTTCCTTCAACTGGTATAACCCTCCTTGCTTAAGCCAGAGCTGTGTATGTGTAAGTTGGGTGTTTATTTAGTCAAGATATTGTATGAACGAAATGTGCGGGTGGTGAATGAAAATGGGCTTTATTTCACATGTTATTTTAGACTTTTATACAGTGCAGACACTCCTTGCATCCACTCACTTTTCAGTACGCCATATTTGTTCTAGTAAAATGCTAACAACGGTACCTACGAACAAACCATTTCCAAATATATATTGTATAACAGACGGTAAGGACTGGAGCGCTCCAGACGGTAGAAACATAACGCCGCTGCCAAATAATACTGCAACGCCTAAAATTGTTACATTCCTTTCATTAAGCTCCACTTGTTTTATATTATTGAATCCAATTCCAATTAGCTGTACGAATGAAGCCATTAAAACCGCAGATGCGACGGCCGATGGTAAAGATGCTAAATAACGAATAATACTTGGGAACATCGACATTACGACTAGTAACATACATGCTAGTAAGAACGATCGTATATATTTTTGTTTTGTTAAACGTATAAATCCTGCCGTTGCTGGTAACGGCACGACACCTACAGTTGAAAATACGGAAGAGATGATATGTGAAATCCCTCCAACCCATGTTCCATCTTTCAACTGTTTTTGTTCAATAGTCGCTTTATGAATAGTTGCTTGATTAATCGCTATAATAGCTGCCACTGTATTTGAAACTAAAATACATACCATAACGAAACTCGATACAGCCATACCTGTATTCCATTTTGGAAGTCCCCAAGCAAATATTTGCGGAAGTTGCACAAAATGAGTTACTTGAGCTGGAATCGTCACTTTTCCTGCAATGAGAAAAAGAATCCATCCACTAATTAATCCTATTAAAACTGCATAACTTTTGACAAAACCTTTTCCAAAATTAGATAGTATAATAACGAACAGAAATATACTAAAAGCGATCATTGCTGTAAATCCATCGATTTGAGAAACAGTAGCAGTAATTCCTAGCATTCCTTTTAAAAATACACCGCTTAATTGTAAGCATAATAAAAGTAAAAACGTCCCTGTCACAAGCGGCGTAAACAAAAATAAAATACGTCCTATAAAACCAGTTACCCCTAACCCTATTAAAATAACACCGGAAATTATCATTCCTAATTCTAAAATTTGCAATGTACTATGTAATTGATCTTGTCCGGCCGTTGCGTAAGCAAGTACGGTAAATACTCCAACCCAAGATCCAGCTGGCCCATCCGCAATTGGCAGCCTATGCCCAATCCACCCTTGTAAAAAAGATGATATACCAACTACAAAAAATGTACGCTGCATTAAATAAAATATGTCTTCCGTCGTAAGATGAAATAATCCGCCAACGACAATTGGTAATGCGATTGAATTCGCTAATAAAAATATAAACCATTGCAAAGTTCCCATAATATGATTTTGATTATGTTGATTGTCCAAATTTTTCATCCTTCCTAGTAACCTATAAGAAATATATTTCAAACATAAAAAAGAAGAGTTCTATACTCACAATTAGAACCCTCCTCAAAACATTTAAACGATTCTTTTACACAAGATTATTAAATTTAACCTCACTTAAACTTCCAACAACAATATTTCCTTTATGCACGACTAAATGCTTCTCTGTTTGACGCGCTACTGCTTCAGCGACGCATGTTGCATTCGTCAAAACAAAACTCGCTTCATCTCCTACATTCGGCCAAGCTCGCTTCCCTTCACTGTTTAACGTTTCTTTTCCTCCCGTAATAAAGCGAAGTGCTTTTCCTAACGATCTTTCATCACTCCATCCAAAACGTTCCGCTAATCGATTTGCCTTTTGCAACATATCACCTGTTCCAAACGGTGACCAATGATCTGTAATACTATCATTTCCTAATGAAACTTTCACACCTTTTTTATCTAATAATGGAATTGGGATTACTTGTTTCCCAATTGGTACTGTTGAAGTAATATCAATGTGTAAAGCTGCTAGTCTTTCCGCCACTTCTTCAGCTTCTTTATCTGTAACACCACCAAGTCCAAGCGCATGACTAATCGTTACGCGACCTTGCCATCCCGCTTCTTCTGTTAAACTTGCCAATCTCTTCATCGTAAACGTCCCAAGATTATTCGCATCATGCAGATGAATATCAACGTTCGCATTAAATTCTACTGCGATATCCATAATGGTATGTAATGATTTTTCAATATCATTATCCACTGTAGCCGGATCCACTCCACCGACTAGATGCGCACCCATACGCATAGCATCTTTCACAAGTTGCACAGAATTACTGCGCAATAATCCATGTTGCGGAAAAGCAACAATTCTACCAAAAACCTGTTTTTTATATGTTTCCAACGCCGCTAACGTCGCCTCCAAATTACCAAGTCCAATAATCGGATCAACATTACAATGCGTTCTTATATTCGTTGCACCATTTTGAAGCAATAACGCTAGCATATTTTCCGCCCTATCTTGAGCAGTTGCTAATTGCTTCGGTAAAATTTCCTCTTCTTCATGAAAACGTGTAAAAATACTTTCTGCTGGCATAC
Source organism: Bacillus cereus group sp. MYBK245-2 (assembly GCF_051916145.1). Classification (NCBI taxonomy): domain Bacteria; kingdom Bacillati; phylum Bacillota; class Bacilli; order Caryophanales; family Bacillaceae; genus Bacillus; species Bacillus cereus group sp. MYBK245-2. The sequence goes on from NZ_JBQAGB010000004.1 coordinate 130,163, forward strand.
AAGCTTTCCAAGGACCACTATAATATGTTTTATCAATATGAATATGCATCTCTTCGAAAGCAGGCAAAATTAATAAACGATTGGCATCAAAAATTGATACCCCTTCCTCTTGAATAGCCCCTGTTATCATTTTTTTAATTCTTCCATCTTCAATGAGTAAACTACATAACTCTGTTTCTGTTTGAGAAATTCTACCCTCTTCATATGTATACCCTGATTCAAGCATTACATTAGTCAGCCAATATACTGTCATCTCTATCCCTCCCACCCTTTATTGAAACTCACCTCATGATATAATTTTAATATCAACTGAAAATTAAGACAATTAATACGACTGTTTCCTAAAAAAAATGTAATACAACCTCATAGTCTTCTCATAAATTTCCATATAGAATAGAAGTATATAGCTTGTCATAAAAAGGAGTGGATTGGAAGATGTCAAAAAGGTTATGTAAATCCGAAACTGATAAAATGCTATTTGGTATATGCGGTGGTTTAGGAGAATATTTTGATATTAGCTCTACTCTCATTCGCATACTTTGGGTCATTGCAGTTTTATGTTTTGGGACGGGGTTTTTAGTTTATTTTATTTGTTTATTACTTATGCCACGCTCTTACTAATAACATTCTTTCGTATATTTAAGCATAGTGTATACAAAATCCCCTATAGATTTTTCTATAGGGGATTTTTTCATGAAGAATATTTCATCGTTAAATGTAATACCGCCACTTCATCTTCTTCATTCTTATAACTATGTTTCTTATTCGCTTCAAATTGAATCGAGTCGAACTCATTTAATTCGTATACATCGCTTTCTACTTGAATCAATACTTTCCCTTTCATTACCGTTACAAGCTCAATAGCACCTTCATGATGCGCTTCTGGTTCATATATACTATTCGATCGTAAACAAGCACGGTGCATTTCCATCCCCGTTTCTTTCGTATAACGGAACATTGTTTCTAAATGCCATGCTTGTCCTACATCTACTGCAAATCCTTCTCCGCAGCGCGCAACAGCTACAGGTTCTCCAACAACCATCAATCTCGATAAAGGAATTGATAATCCTTTCGTTATTTTCCAAATGACGGCTAACGTCGGATTCGTTTCGCCTCTTTCAATCTTTCCTAACGTTAATTTACTAACTCCTGTTTTTTGAGCTAATTCTTCTAAACTTAATTTTTGCTCATTTCGAATTTGTCTTAATAACTGACCTACTTGCTGAATGACTTCTTTCGTTTGCATATCTTCATGTTCTTTCATCTATAAAACCACCTTAAAATATAAAATAGTTTACTTTTATACAAATAAAGTATATTATACTATACATATTCTTTGAATTTCGAAAGGAGTGCTATACTTCATGCGCGCAATTTTATTAGGTCTTTTATCATCAGCCTTTTTTTCCGCAACCTTTATTATTAATCGAGCGATGAATGTATCTGGAACGAGCTGGGCTTGGACAGCTTCCTTCCGTTTTTTATTTGCTCTCCCTATTTTATTCCTTATCGTTTTATTTCGCAAAAACTTAAGGGGGTTATGGGAAGAATTAAAGAAACATCCATTGGCTTGGATCGGGTGGGGGTCTGTTGCTGGTATTGGTTTCTATTCTTTATTAAGTTTTGCAGCTGTCTTTTCTCCCGCTTGGCTCGTTGCTGGAACTTGGCAAGTTACTATATTAGCAGGTTTACTACTCTCGCCATTATTTTTCGTTAAAATAGAAACAAAATCAGGTACGAAACTTGTACGCGGAAAAATTCCACTTCGTAGTTTATATGTCGCATTATTTATTTTACTTGGTGTAATTTGTATGCAAGCAACTGCAGCAGGTCACATTACAATGACTCAGTTCATTTCAGGATTTTTACCTGTCGTGTTAGCTGCTTTCTTATATCCATTCGGTAACCGAAAAATGATGGAACTTGTTGGCGGGCGTCTTGATACATTCCAACGTGTATTAGGAATGGCAATAGGCAGTCTTCCTATAACAATTTTACTTGGTATATACGGATTTTCTACTACGGGTATTCCAACATCAAGCCAAATGCTGCAAGGATTTTTGTTAGCATTATGTTCTGGCGTTATAGCGACAATGACATTTTTCTTTGCTACTGACTTAGCCAAAGATAATCTCGCTCTACTTGGAGCTGTTGAAGCAACGCAAGCTGGAACGATGGTCTTTACCGTGCTTGGCGAAATTGTTTTCTTAAATGGTTCATTTCCTGGCGGGCTTTCCCTACTTGGAATGATTATTATTATGTTAGGAATGGTTGCAAATAGCATTTTAAACCGTTCTGTTCCAGTCGTTAAACAGAAAAAAACAGCATAAAAAAAGAGTATGGTTCTGTGACAAAGAACCATACTCTCTTTTTATTGTCCCCCTATTGCGTCTTATCAGAATAGTATTTCATTAACGGTTTATACTAAAACCTATGTTATAATACGGTTCATGCGCAACAATAGGAGGTAAATTATGTTAAAAAAAGCAATCGCTGAATTTATTGGTACATTTGTACTAGTATTATTCGGAACTGGAGTAGCTGTCATTGGCGGCGGAATTGAAGGAATTGGAACATTAGGAATCGCTATGGCTTTCGGTCTATCTATTGTGGCTATGGCATATAGCATCGGAACAATTTCTGGATGTCACATTAACCCAGCAGTATCAGTAGCTATGTTCATCAATAAAAGAATGAACGCTATGGAACTTTGTTATTATGTATTAGCTCAAATTTTAGGTGGTTTATTAGGAACTGCAACGTTAGTAACAATTTTAAAATCTGCTAAAACACCTTTAGATAATTTAGGTCAAAACGGTTTTGGAACTCTTGGTTTATCTGGAGCATTTCTAGTTGAATTTATTTTAACTTTCGTATTCATTTTAGTAATCGTTGCTGTAACAGGTAAAAAAGGAAGTTCTTCTCTAGCAGGATTAGTAATTGGTTTCACATTAGTTTTAGTTCACTTATTAGGTATTCCGTTAACTGGAACTTCTGTTAACCCAGCTCGTAGTATCGCACCAGCTTTATTCGCTGGCGGAGAAGCACTTTCTCAACTATGGGTATTCATCATCGCACCAATTGTTGGTGGTATCGTAGCAGCTATCGTAGGTAAATTCATTTTAAATACTGAAAAATAAAATTTTCAATATTTCTAAATAAAAAAAGGCGAGCCCTCATTATGAGGATGCTCGCTTTTTTACTCTTTCATTTTAGACTTTAAATTTGTAACTAATTGATCTACTGTTACATTTGCAAGTACATTTTCCATCGCTTCTTGCGCTTGCATTAAAATAATTTCTAATACTGATTGAATATTAGCTCCTACTGGACATTCAATGTTGGGATTTTCATGGAAGGAAAATAGCTGTCCTTCTTCTACAACTTCCACTGCTTTATATACATCAAGTAATGTAATTTCTTCTAAATCACGAGCAAGTGTCGTACCACCTTTACCAGCTTGTACATCAACAAGTCCTGCTCTCTTCAACATTCCTGTAATGCGACGAATCACAACTGGATTTGTATTCACACTACCGGCAATCCATTCAGAGGTACAGCGAGAGTTTCGATCTATCGCAAGTAATGTCAACATATGAACACCTACTGTAAAACGACTACTAATTCCCATCTGCACACCCTCCTTTTTATTCATTCTATTAAAAGACGACTCTTATTATTATATACTATTTTTAATTTATACATAAAGAAAAAGCACGATTTCAACAGGAAATCATGCTTTTCTCTCATTATTGACGCTTTATAAATTTCGCTAAATCTTTAAATTTTACTTTGTCTGAGTAATTCATTACACCATTTACGTAAATGCGACTTGCAAGCATATTGACGATAGCAATAGTCACCAATAAAATGACTAAAGTCACAATAATCTCTACAGTTCCTGCTTCACCCGCTACAAGCCTTGAAAATGTAACCATAGGTGTAAAGAATGGAATATACGAACTAACTACAGCTAATGTACTATTAGGATCAAATAGTGATTTAATACTAATGAAAAATGCTGCTATACCTAACATTGTAATTGGGAACGAAAGAGATTGCACATCCTCAATTTTTGATACAACAGCACCAACCGCTGCATATAACATTGCATATAGTAAGTAGCCTGTAACAAAATATACAACGAACATACTAATTACTACAGCATCCAACTTGGAAAAGTCTAGTGCAAGTCCTACTAAAGATGCATTTTCTAGGTCTACCCAACCTAATAAATACGGTACAAGAAAACCGAGAGAAGCAGTAATAAGTAATAGTAAAGCACTAGAAACAATTGCTAAAATTTTAGCATGTAGCATTGTTAATGGTTTTACTTTCGGAAGCATTAACTCCATAACACGGGATGATTTTTCGGATGCTATCGTCGTCCCAATTGCAGTTCCAAACACAATAATAAACATATATAAAGCAAACGAGAAAACATAGCCAATTCCAAAGGAAGATGCATGATCTTTTACCGCCTCTTGCTTTAACGGAATTTCCATCTGTAACTGTTTTGCTACTTCGGCAGATACGTTATTTTTTTCAATCATTACCGCTGTATACTGTTCCTTCAAATAACTTGCCATAAGTGTAGCCGTTGATTGACTCGGAAAACCACTATACATATACGTCACTTCTGGGATACCATTCTTTTCTGTAATACGGAATAAACCGTCTAAATCCCCATCTTCTACTTGCTTACGTAGTTTATTAAACTTACCCTTATTTTCTACCGTTACTTTAGCAGACGGAAGTAACTTCGTTATATCACTTTCTTGCACTTTATACGTATCGCTTTCTGTTACTACAGCAAATTTATCTTTTCCTTTATCGTTATCAGCTGTGAAATGATTAAATGCGAAAAGCCCAAACACAACTAAAAACAAAATCGCACTCGTAATTAATGATTTTTTAGATAAAAATGCTTCCCTAAAATAAAATGAAAATACGTGAGAAAATTTACGCATCGTTATTTCGCCCTCTCTACAAAGATTTCGTTTAACGTCGGCTCTAACATTTTAAATTGTCGTAAGGTAATACCTTGTTCTTGTAATTGTTGTAAAATGTTTAGAGCTTCTGCATCGTCTTGTACTCGCACATAAAGAAGGCCTTGTTGTTTTTCATACGATACATGAATAGCTTTTAATCCCTTCTCATTCTCTTCTGTATCTTCAATCGTTAAATTACGGAAACCATATTCTTTTTTAATATCACTTAATTGACCTTTTACGACTGCTTCACCTTTTTTCAAAATACATACATGTTGGCAAAAAGCCTCTACTTGTTCCATACGATGACTAGATAAAATAATTGTCTTTCCGTTCTGTACTTGTTCTTCAATAATGCTAGCTAACATCCCCGCATTCACTGGATCCAGTCCGCTAAATGGCTCATCTAAAATGAGAAGTTCAGGGTTATGAAGAAGAGCAGCAATTAATTGGATTTTTTGCTGGTTCCCTTTTGAAAGCTCTCCTGCCGTTTTAAATTTATATTCCGGTATTGCTAATCGATCTAACCAGTGATCAATAGCAAGATCTACTTCTTTTTTCGTCATGCCTTCTAATCTGCCAAAATATCGCAACTGGTCTACTACTCTACTTTTTGTATATAAGCCTCTTTCTTCTGGTAAGTACCCTATCGTTACTCCACTAGTCCCAAATGATTTTCCATCCCATGTAATAGACCCTTCATTAGGCGTTAATAATCCGAGAAGCATTTTGATTGTCGTTGTTTTTCCTGCACCGTTTCGTCCAAGCAATCCTAACACTTCACCTTTTGGTAATGAAATTTGCAAGCCGTTAACTGCTTTTGATTCCCCAAATTGTTTCGTTAAGTTTTGAATTTGTAAACTCAAAGTATAAAGCCTCCCCTTTACTATCATTCATACTCTCTTTCAAAGACTATGTTTATACAAGATAAAATATAGCACTACACTTTATCCTCTTAATATGTAACACCGCCTTAATCCATCATTTGTTCTATTTAGTTAAAATTGTAAATATTATCGTATGATTTGTCAATTATTATTGTCATTTCGACAATTAAACTTGTCAAAATAATTCCCATCATTTTTTCTCATCTTTCTAATATAGGACATACTACTACATATACAAAAGACAATATGCAAATGTTCATAAAAAAAATTTATATTTTAATATATAATATAAGATGATTTTTTAACATCAAGGAGGATACATATGAAGATGAAGAGGGGCATTACCACTTTATTATCTGTAGCGGTTCTATCTACATCGCTTGTAGCATGTTCAGGAACACAAGAGAAAACAGTGGCGAAAGAAGAGAAAGTAAAATTAACAGACCAGCAATTAATGGCTGATTTATGGTATCAAACAGCCGGTGAAACGAAAGCATTGTACTACCAAGGATACAATATCGGTCAATTGAAGCTTGATGCAGCTCTTGCAAAAGGAACCGAGAAAAAACCCGCTATCGTACTTGATTTAGATGAAACTGTTTTAGATAACAGTCCTCATCAAGCAATGAGCGTAAAAACAGGAAAAGGCTATCCGTATAAATGGGATGATTGGATTAATAAGGCTGAAGCTGAGGCCCTTCCAGGTGCAATTGATTTCTTACAATATACAGAGTCTAAAGGTGTAGATATTTACTACATCTCAAATCGTAAAACAAACCAACTAGATGCAACAATTAAAAACCTTGAGCGTGTAGGCGCTCCTCAAGCAACGAAAGAACATATATTACTACAAGACCCGAAAGAAAAAGGAAAAGAAAAACGCCGTGAACTCGTTTCTCAAACACATGATATCGTTTTATTCTTCGGTGATAACTTATCTGACTTCACTGGTTTTGATGGAAAGTCTGTAAAGGACCGAAACCAAGCAGTCTCAGATTCAAAAGCACAATTTGGGGAGAAATTTATTATTTTCCCAAATCCAATGTATGGCGATTGGGAAGGCGCTTTATATGATTATGATTTCAAAAAATCAGATGCAGAAAAAGATAAAATCCGCCATGACAACTTAAAATCATTTGATGCAAAATAAAAGAGGATGGCATGTGCCATCCTCTTTTATTGCAAATTTCTCGTTAAAGGTAAAATAAACACTTCTACACGTCTATTTTTCGCTTTTCCTTCTTGCGTATCATTTGGAGCAATTGACCGGTATTCTCCGTAACCAACTGCACTAAATTTTCCTGGTTGTAATTCTTTATTTTGCAGTAATACTTGCATAAAATTAACTGCCCGCTGCGTACTTAATTCCCAGTTCGATGCAAATTGCGCATTTGCAATAGGAACATTATCTGTATGTCCAGATACTGTGATTTCACGAGGTGATGCTGAAACAAGTAAATTAGACATTTCTTTCGCAATACTTAACGATTCTAATTTTACGTCCGCTTTCCCAGAATCAAATAGTACATTTTCTAATATCGTTACCTTCAATCCCTTTTCTGTTAAATCAGTTTTAAAAGAAGAAGATAATCGATTTTCCTCAATATACTTATCAATACCTTTTTGTACCGCTTTTAATTCGTTCATTTCTTGTTGCTTTACTTCAGCTTCAGCATTCTTTTTAATCTTCTCAGACTCTAAACTACTTGCTGATAATTCCTTTTCATCATTTGGCTTCTGATCACTTAAAAATTCTTTGTTACCTGTTCCACCAGCTAATTCACTTCGAAAAGCAACAGCCATCTGTTTAAACTTAGCAGCATCTATACTGCTCATTGCGAATAAAACGATGAACAATGCAAACAACAACGTTAACATATCAGAATAAGGGATTAGCCAAGTTTCATCGATATGTTCTTCGTGTTTTTTCTTTTTACTTCTTCTATTTTTTTTACTCCGCATTTTTTTCTGCCCCTTTTTCAAGCTTTTTGCGCTCAGTTGCAGAAAGTGCACCTAAAATGCGGTTCTTCATAATAAACGGATATGTACCTTCTTGTAACATTAATAGACAATCAATAATTAAACGTTTTTTCTCTAATTCAGCTGCAGATTTTTGCTTTAATTTATTTGCAAATGGATGCCATAGTATATAACCTGAGAAAATACCAAAAATCGTTGCAATAAATGCACCCGAAATAGCGTGACCTAACTTTTCAATATCAGTTAAATTACCAAGTGCAGCTACAAGACCAATAACAGCACCTAAAACCCCTAATGTTGGTGCATATGTACCAGCTTGAGAAAAAATTGCTGCTCCCTTTGCATGCCTTTCTTCAATTGCTTCTAATTCAGCTTCTAAAATTTGTTCTAAATCTTCTGCAGATACGCCATCAATCACAAATTTCATACCACGCAAAAGAAATTCATCTTGAATTTTGTCTAATTGCTGCTCTAAAGACAAAATACCGTATTTTCTACTTTCAGATGTCCAATGAACAAACAATTCTAGCAACTGTTCATAACTTAAATCTTTTTTATTAGAACCAAAAAGAACTTTAAATAATTTTGGAATCTTTTTCAATTGATTCATTGGAAATGCTATACATACTGCAGCAAATGTACCAACGAAAATAATTAATGCTGCGGCAGGATTAACTAAGGCCATTACGTCAGCGCCCTTGACGACCATTCCTACTACTACCGCCACTACTCCCAAAATAATTCCAATAAGTGTTGCAAAATCCATTCCCATTCACTCCTAGTCTATACAAGAAGTTTTTTATTCTCGATAATCGCTACATCTTCTTATGTGTATATATTACATAAAAAATGAATTTCATGAAAGACAAGAAATGAATTATATAAAAAAATACTACAATTTCACACATTTTCTGACATTTTCTTTGCATTTCTATTACGTTACGACTCTTATATTTCTTTTTCATTAAACTAGACTTATAATAAGAAACGATACACATTTTATTAAGAAAGGACTGTGATTACAAGGCATCATGAAAAAGATAATTATTATTTCTGCCACTACTATTGTAATCGGTATCACTTCTTTCGCTTACTTTAGTTCTAAATCACCACTACAAAATAATGCGAAAGCTGTCGAAAGTCAACAGCATAGTAACCACCAAAAAGAAGAGATTCCTGCTTTTCCAAAAGCTGATCATAATGCAAAGAAGCTAGACAATGATTTTTCCGTTGTAACAAATCCAGAGTCTAATCTTGTATTAGTTAATAAACATCGAAAACTACCAGACGGATACACACCTGAAGACTTAACGAGACCAAACGTACCATTTACTAGTCCAAAAGATAAAGAAAAAACATTGCTGCGCAAAGATGCTGCAGATGCACTTGAAAGTATGTTTGAAGCGGCAAAGAAAGAAGGACTAGAACTTACAGCTGTATCTGGTTATCGTTCATACAAACGCCAAAAATCATTACATGATACATACGTTAGACGTCAAGGTAAAGCTGAGGCGGATTCAGTAAGTGCCATTCCCGGTACGAGTGAACATCAAACTGGTTTAGCAATGGACATTAGTTCAAAATCTGCTAAATTCCAATTAGAGCCTATTTTTGGAGAGACAAACGAAGGTAAATGGGTTGCAAAACATGCTCATGAATTTGGCTTTGTCATTCGTTATTTAGAAGATAAAACAGAAACAACAGAATACTCATATGAACCGTGGCATTTGCGCTACGTTGGAAATCCATACGCTACATACATATATAAACATCATTTAACATTAGAAGAGGCGCTGGAAGACAAAAAATAAGAGAGCAATTTGCTCTCTTATTTTTCTTTCACTCTATCATTGTATTAATTTTTTCTTCCACTCTTCAGGCCACGGTTCGCCTCTTCCCGTTTTTTTCGATGCTTGGACCATCATTCCACGACCAACTAAACAAACCTCTCCTTCTGCATTCTTCACCATATAATGCAAATCTAATGAAGAATTTCCAACTGATCCCGCTTTTACATACACCTTCAACTGTTCATCAAAATATATTTGTTTAATAAAATTACATTGTAAATCCGCAACAACAATCATCGTTTCTGAAGATTCATGCGTCCATTCTTGCATAAATCCAAGTTCTTTAAACAATGCGATACGCGCTTCTTCAAAATAGGTGAAGGCAACGACATTATTTACATGTCCAAACATATCTACTTCACCAAAACGAACCTTTACAGGATTGTAAAACGAAAAACCACTTTCCCATTGCTCAAAGTCTTCAATATAAGAAATCCTCTTCATTGTTCCCTCTCCTTTTCGCTTTAAAATAAACAGAATAAACAGAAAAATATAGTTATAAATATTGCCTCTTCGATATGAAGAGGCAATATTTATTAATAGTTATTGTCGCTACCAAAGAAATCTTTGAACGATTGAATTGTTGTATCACGGTTTAACGCCGCAATTGAAGTTGTTAATGGAATACCCTTTGGACATGATTGCACACAGTTTTGAGAGTTACCACAGTTTGCAAGTCCTCCATCACCCATAATTGCACGTAAGCGATCTGCTTTATGCATTTCACCCGTTGGATGTGAGTTAAATAAACGAGCTTGTGATAACGGTGCTGGTCCAATAAAGTCCGATTTACTATTTACGTTTGGACATGATTCTAAGCAAACACCACATGTCATACATTTTGAAAGCTCATAAGCCCATTGACGTTTCTTCTCTGGCATTCTTGGTCCTGGTCCTAAGTCATACGTACCATCAATTGGAATCCAAGCTTTAACACGTTTTAGAGCATTAAACATGCGACTACGGTCAACTTGTAAGTCACGAACAACCGGGAATGTCTTCATCGGTTTTAAGCGAATTGGTTGTTCTAATTGATCGATAAGCGCTGTACATGATTGACGTGGTTTTCCGTTAATCACCATCGAACATGCACCACATACTTCCTCTAAACAGTTCATATCCCATGCAATCGGAGTTGTTTTGTTTCCTTTTGCATCGACAGGATTACGACGAATTTCCATAAGCGCCGAAATAATATTCATATTCGGACGATACGGAATTTCAAACTCTTGGTCAAACGCTTGCGCATCTGGTCCATCTTGTCTCGTAATGATGAGGCGGATTGTTTTCTCAGACATGTTGTTTATCCCCCTTCTCTTCACTCTTAGCAGCTACATCGTGTTTTGAAGAATAATCACGTTTACGTGGTTTAATTAATGAAATATCCACGTCTTCGTAATGGAATGCCGGTGCATTTCCTTCTCCTTCAAATTTCGCCATCGTAGTTTTTAAGAAGTTTGCATCATCACGATTTGGGAATTCAGGTTTGTAATGCGCCCCACGACTCTCATTACGGTTATATGCGCCAATTGTAATAACACGTGCTAATTCAAACATATTTGCAAGTTGGCGTGTAAATGAAGCACCTTGGTTGCTCCATCTCGCTGTATCGTTAATGTTAATACGTTTGTAGCGAGCCATTAACTCTTCAATTTTTGCATCTGTTTCTAATAATTTTTTATTTTCACGAACTACTGTAACGTTATCTGTCATCCATTCTCCAAGCTCTTTATGAAGAACATACGCATTTTCGTTACCATCGAGTGTTAAAATATTGTTAAATTTCTCTGTTTCGATTAATTCATTTTGTTCATACACAGTAGATGAAACAGCATCTGATGATTTAGAAAGACCTTTCATATATTCAATTGCATTTGGTCCTGCTACCATACCACCGTAAATTGCTGATAATAGTGAGTTCGCGCCAAGACGGTTACCACCGTGCATAGAATAATCACACTCACCTGCTGCAAATAAACCTGGAATGCTTGTCATCTGCTTATAATCAACCCATAGCCCGCCCATTGAGTAGTGAACAGCTGGGAAGATTTTCATTGGTAGTTTACGAGGATCGTCACCTGTAAATTTCTCATAGATTTCAATAATTCCACCAAGTTTAATATCTAGTTCTTTCGGATCTTTATGAGAAAGATCTAAGTACACCATGTTTTCACCGTTAATACCTAGTTTTTGCTCTACGCAAACATCAAAGATTTCACGCGTTGCGATATCACGAGGTACAAGGTTTCCGTAAGCCGGATATTTTTCTTCTAAGAAGTACCATGGTTTACCATCTTTATATGTCCAAACACGTCCACCTTCACCACGTGCAGATTCACTCATCAGACGTAATTTATCGTCTCCAGGAATTGCCGTTGGGTGAATTTGAATGAACTCACCGTTTGCATAATATGCGCCTTGTTGATATACAGCAGAAGCTGCTGTACCTGTATTAATAATAGAGTTAGTTGATTTTCCGAAAATGATACCAGGGCCCCCTGTTGCCATAATCACGGCATCAGCTCGGAAACTTCTAATCTCCATAGTTTGTAAGTCTTGTGCAACGATTCCTCGGCACACACCTTCATCATCAATAACAGCTCGTAAGAAATCCCAACCTTCATATTTCGTTACAAGTCCTGCTACTTCGTGACGACGTACTTGCTCATCTAATGCGTATAGTAATTGCTGTCCAGTTGTTGCACCAGCAAATGCTGTACGGTGATGTTGCGTTCCACCAAAACGACGGAAATCAAGAAGTCCTTCTTCCGTACGGTTGAACATAACACCCATACGGTCCATTAAATGAATGATACCAGGTGCTGCTTCACACATTGCTTTAACTGGTGGTTGGTTCGCTAAGAAGTCCCCACCATAAATTGTATCGTCAAAGTGGATCCATGGAGAATCCCCTTCACCTTTCGTATTTACGGCACCGTTAATTCCACCTTGGGCACATACAGAATGCGAACGTTTTACTGGTACTAAAGAGAACAGTTCAACATTTACTCCTGCTTCCGCCGCTTTAATCGTTGCCATTAAGCCAGCCAAGCCACCGCCGACTACTATAAGTTTCCCTTTCATGCTCTCCCACTCCTTACTGGTTTGCTAGCTGTGGATCGATGAACGCTAATAATGCACTCACACCTACATAAGATAGACCTAAGAAAATAGCTAATGTTACATAAGTAGAGATTCTTTGTGAACGTGGAGATACTGTAATTCCCCAGCTGATGCAGAATGTCCATAGTCCATTTGCAAAGTGGAAAATTGTTGAAACAACACCAACTAAGTAGAATGCAAACATAGCTGGATTGTTTAAAATATCTGCCATCATGTCATAGTTTACCTCTTTACCTAACGCTGCTTGAATACGAGTTTCCCAGACGTGCCAAGAAATGAAAATCAGTGTAACGATACCTGAAATTCTTTGGAAGACGAACATCCAGTTACGGAAATAACCGTAAGAAACCGCATTGTTCTTAGCTGTAAATGCAATATATAAGCCATATATAGCATGGTACAGTATTGGTAAAAAGATAATGAAAATTTCTAGCGCATACCGGAATGGAAGGAGCTCCATAAAGCCTGCAGCTTTGTTAAAAGCCTCTGCTCCTCGTGTTGCAAAGTTGTTTACAATTAAATGTTGCGTCAAAAAGACACCAACCGGGATGACCCCCATTAATGAGTGCCACTTACGAAACGTATACTCGCGGCCTTTCATGTCCCCATTACCCCCCTTGAATGATTGACTGCTGTTTTCAGATTAGTTTATGGCAATAATGTTTTTTCACTATTGGCATAAGAAAAACTGAAAAAATTATTCGAAATATTTCAGCATAATTTGATACCAAGTTCATTTTACTCCTATTTTTGTCGAAGCGTCAAGAAAACGTATACATAATTTGCATATAATTTGCCAATTCTTTTTTTCTTCTTATATATTCAGATTTTCCTAAAGAAAAATCTGTTTTTATAAATGAGAAATGTTATATAATAATCCCTATAGAAAGAGGGGAATATTGTGAGTAAAAATACAATCGATACAACATCTTTAGAAGATGTTTCATTGAACGCCTTCGCTTACGAATTGCTACGTGAAGAATTACTACCTGATTTAATCGGTAACGATCTAGATGGTATTTTATACTGGTCCGGTAGAAACCTTGCAAGAAAATATCCACTAGACACAATTGAAGAAGTCATTCAGTTCTTTGAAAAAGCTGGCTGGGGCACTTTAAGCATTATTGAACATAAGCGTCGTGAAATGCAGTTCCAACTTAAAGGCACACTCATCGCTGAACGTCAAAAACAAAAAAGACATTCTTCTTATCAATTAGAAGCTGGGTTCATCGCTGAACAAATTCAAAAGCAACGAAACGTCGTTGCAGAGTCCTACGAAGAAAAGAAAAAACGTTCAGACTCTATTACATTTCTTGTAAAATGGGATATAAAAGATCTCATTGAAGTGTAGCATTACCCACAGTCAACTAGACATATCAGTTTAGTTGACTTTTTGCATTTTCATTCATTTGAATTTATTTTAAATCTTCAGAAATTATACCAAAAAATAGAAGACGTTGTAAACTACAACGTCTTCTTATCCGCTAAATAACTATAAATCGTCTCTGCGACATTTTTCGGCATACCTGCTTCGACAAATTCCTCTATAGAAGCTTCTTTCATCTTCTTTAATGAACCAAAATGTTTTAACAATACCTTTTTCCGTTTATCACCGATTCCGGGGATATCATCCAGTGCTGATTGAATGACAGATTTCCCGTGTAATTGACGATGAAATGTAATCGCAAATCGATGCACTTCATCTTGAACACGCTGCAATAAATAAAATTCTTGGCTATTTCTCTCAAGCATCACAGGTTCAGGTGGATCTCCAATAATTAAATGAGATGTTTTATGTTTGTCATCTTTTACAAGACCTGCCATCGGAATATATAAACCGAGCTCATTTTCTAAAACATCACTTGCAGCCGCCAGATGGCCTTTTCCGCCATCAATAATGATTAAATCTGGTAAAGGTAAGTTCTCTTTCAATGCCCTTGTATAACGGCGTCTCACAACTTCTCTCATAGACTCATAATCATCTGGTCCTTGAACTGTTTTAATTTTATATTTCCTGTATTCTTTCTTAGCTGGTTTCCCATCAATAAAAGCAATCATTGCAGAAACAGGATTTGTGCCTTGAATATTTGAGTTATCAAACGCTTCAATACGATGAGGCGTTTCAATTCCGAGCTGCTTCCCTAAATTCTCTACAGCTTTAATCGTTCGCTCTTCATCGCGCTCAATTAAATAGAATTTCTCTTCAAGAGCAATCTTCGCATTTTTATTTGCCAGTTCTACAAGATCTTTTTTCTTACCGCGTTTCGGCTGTGTCGCTTCCACTTCTAAAAAGCGTTCTACTAATTCTGAATCGATACTTCCTGGAACGACGATTTCCTTCGGCTTAAAATGACTGCTGTTTTCATAAAATTGACCGATAAACGTTAAGAATCCCTCTTCTGGTTCGTCGTAGATTGGAAACATAGAAACATCACGTTCGATTAGCTTTCCTTTTCGAACGAAGAAAACTTGAACACACATCCACCCTTTATCAACTGCATACCCAAACACATCACGATCCACTAAATCACTCATAATCATCTTTTGTTTTTCCATAATCGCATCGATATGAGCGATTTGATCACGTAACTCTTTTGCACGTTCAAACTCTAGTTTCTCTGAAGCTTCATACATTTTTGTTTCTAATTCTGAACGAACTTCTTTATGCCCACCATTTAAAAACTTAATAATTTCATCTACAATTTCTTTGTTTTGTTCTTCCGTCACTTCTTTCACACAAGGCGCTAAACATTGACCCATATGATAATATAAACAAACTTTATCGGGCATATTTGAGCACTTACGAAGCGGATACATACGATCTAGCAGTTTTTTCGTTTCATGAGCTGATTGTGCATTCGGATAAGGGCCAAAATACTTTCCCTTATCCTTTTTTACATTTCTCGTAATAAGTAATCGTGGTTGTTTCTCAGCTGTAATTTTAATAAAAGGATATGTTTTATCATCTTTTAATTGAATGTTATATTTTGGATCATGCTTTTTTATTAAGTTCAACTCTAAAATGAGAGCCTCTAGATTTGAGGAGGTTACAATATATTCAAAATCTACAATTTCTCCTACTAGCCGAAGTGTTTTCCCGTCATGCGAACCAGTAAAGTACGAGCGCACACGATTTTTAAGCACTTTTGCCTTTCCGACATATATAACCGTTCCTTGCTTATCTTTCATTAAATAACAACCAGGTTGATCTGGTAAAATAGCCAATTTCTCTTTTAAATGTTCGTGCACTCGTTACCCTCCATTTCTACATGCTTAGCATTTTTATTTTCACATGAAAACATACTATGCCAAAACACCCAACATACGTTCTTTTATTGTAACGGAAAGGTGTAAAAAAGGAAAATAAAAAAAGCTACCAAATGGTAGCCCTTTTATTTTAGAAGTGTTTAGAAACTAATTCCACTAACGCTTCTTTCGGTTTGTAACCTAACGCTTGATCAACTACTTTACCGTCTTTTAATACGAAAAGAGCTGGAATGCTCATTACTTCGAATTGACGAGCAGTTTCTTGATTTTCATCCACGTCTACTTTTACTACTTTTACTTTTTCGCCTAGTTCTGCATCAAATTCCTCTAATACAGGAGCGATCATTTTACAAGGTCCACACCAAGGTGCCCAGAAATCTAATAATACAACACCTTCGCTAGTTTCAGCTGCGAAGCTTTGGTCATTTGCGTTTACAATTGCCATTTTATTTCCTCCTTCAAGTATATTCTACCAAGAGTATATCATTAACTTATATACGTGGCGAATAATATGTATCGTTATGTATTGTAACAAAAAAGTGTTCCTTTATACTATATAAAAATACGGATTACATACTAAAAAGATGAGAGACAGGGGATCTCTCACCTTTTTCTATATATAGGGGTACTTCACTTGGAACTCAAGGGTACTCAAATCATGAATGTACTTTTAACTTTTTAAACTCTTCTGTTAAAAGAGGTACAACTTCAAATAGATCGCCAACAATACCGTAGTCAGCTACTTTGAAAATACTTGCTTCTGGATCTTTATTGATCGCAACGATTATTTTTGAGTTAGACATACCAGCTAAATGCTGAATCGCACCAGAAATACCACATGCAATGTACAGGTCTGGTGTAACAACTTTACCAGTTTGACCAATTTGTAATGAGTAATCGCAATACTCAGCGTCACAAGCACCACGAGATGCTCCAACAGCGCCGCCTAATACGTCAGCTAACTCTTTTAATGGCTTGAATCCTTCTTCACTCTTCACACCGCGTCCGCCAGCGATAATAACTTTTGCTTCAGAAAGATCAACGCCCTCTGCCGTCTTACGGACGACATCTTGAATGATTGTACGTAAGTCTTTCACATCTACTGTAATAGAAGACACGTCACCACTGCGAGACTCATCTTTTTCAAGCGTTGCGATGTTATTTGGACGCACTGTCGCAAATAAGATGCCGTCTGTTACAATCTTCTTCTCAAACGCTTTACCAGAGTAAATTGGACGAGTAAAGATAACATTTCCACCTTCAACTTCTAAAGCAGTTACGTCAGAAACTAGACCAGCTTCAAGCTTCGCTGCTAATTTTGGTGATAAATCTTTACCAAGTGCTGTATGTCCAAATACAATACCTTCTGGATTTTCTTCAGCATATACAGCTAAAAATGCTTGTGCATACCCATCAGATGTATATGATTTTAATTTATCATTTTCAACTGTCACAACGCGATCTGCACCGTAATGAATCAACTCATTTGCAAAAGAGGCAACGCTGTCTCCAACTAGAAGACCTACTACTTCACCGCCTTCTGCAATTGTTTTTGCTGCTGCTACCGCTTCAAATGAAACGTTACGTAGCGATCCATCACGAACTTCACCCATTACTAATACTTTACGAGCCATAGATTTTCCCTCCTGCATATATAATTTCGTATTTTATTAGATTACTTTCGCTTCTGTATGGAGCAACGATACAAGTTCTTTTACTTGATCTTGCAGCTCGCCTTGTAACACTTTTCCTGCATCTTTCTTAGGAGGCAAATAGATTTCAATTGTTTTTGTCTTTGCTTCCACATCATCTTCTTCTAAATCTAAATCATCTAATTCTAATTCTTCTAGTGGCTTTTTCTTCGCTTTCATAATACCTGGAAGCGATGGATAACGTGGTTCATTTAAACCTTGTTGTGCTGTTACTAAAACTGGCAATGAAGTTTCAATCACTTCTGTATCGCCTTCAACATCACGCTCAATCTTCACGTTTTTACCGTCAATTGCAAGTTTTGTAATTGTCGTTACATACGGAATATTTAACGCTTCAGCTACACGCGGGCCAACTTGTCCAGATGCACCATCAATTGCAACGTTTCCGCCTAAAATTAAATCTGCATCTTTATCTTTTAAATATTCAGCAAGCACTTTTGCAGTCGTGAACTGGTCACCATTTTCTACATCATCTTCAATATTAATTAATACCGCTTTATCGCAGCCCATCGCTAACGCCGTACGAAGTTCTTTCTCGCTATCTTCGCCACCAACTGTTACGACAGTAACTTCTCCACCTTGTGCGTCTCTTACTTGAATTGCTTCTTCAATTGCATATTCATCGTAAGGGTTGATGATGAATTCCGCTTCGCCATCGTAAATTGCACCGTTTTTAATTACGATTTTTTCTTCTGTATCAAATGTTCGTTTCATGAGTACGTAGATGTTCATTCCATTTACCCCCTTGTTTTTCAGAAAGATTCTATCAATTCTAATTTTCTGTTAATTTATATTAAAAAAATAATTAAACTACCTGCCGCTAAATGAAGGCTTACGTTTTTCTAAAAACGCTGCTACACCTTCTCTTCCATCTTCACTCGTAAATACTTCACCAAAGATTTGAGCTTCGCGTTGTACACCTTCATAATAATGAGACGATTTCGTTGTTTGCAATAACTCTAGTACAGCACGAGTCGTCGCTGGGCTTTTTCCAGCAATCTGTTTTGCAACTTTAAGCGTATCATCTAAAAATGTTTCTTCAGCAAAAACTCCGTTAACTAGTCCCCATTTTAATGCTTCTGCACCAGTAATCGGTGTACTTGTTAACATCATTTCACAAGCTTTCGCTTTCCCAACATAACGTGGTAATCGCTGTGTACCTGCAAATCCAGGAATTAATCCAAGTGTTAATTCAGGTAAACCAAGTTTTGCACTTTCAGTTGCAAAGCGCATGTGGCAAGACATAGCAAACTCAAGGCCGCCGCCAAGTGCCGCTCCATGAATTGCCGCGATAACTGGTTTTGAACATTTTTCAACGCGCTCAAACGTAACTTGTCCAAGCTGCGCTAATTCAGTCGCTTGCTTCGCTTCAGTAACAGATGTAAATTCTTTAATATCTGCTCCCGCCGAGAAGAAACGCCCTTCACCGTGAATAACAACAACACGAATGTTATCATCCTTCTCCACTTGATCAATTAATTCAGTAACGTCATGCATAACTTGTGAAGACATCGCGTTAGCTGGCGCATGATTTAACGTAGCCACCGCGATATGATCTTCAACTCTTACAGATAGGAATTTCAACATGATCCCTCCCATTATTGACGATAACCACAAGCTGCAATAAGTAGCCCATGTACCGTTTTTGAAAGTGCGACCAGATCATACTTATGATCGCTCATTACCCAATTGGTCACAACTTCATCTACTGTTCCAAAGATCATTTGTCTTGCCACGCGAACATTTAAATCCGCTTGGAATTCACCTTGCTTTATACCTGTCTCTAAAATCTCATCAATAACTTGTAAGTAGCCTTTTAATACTTCATTTATTTTTAGGCGTAAGTCTTGATTGGACTGTCTTAGCTCTAATTGCGTAACGATAGCAAGAGGATCATTTTGCGACAACAGCAAGAAGTGCGTTTCTACCAACATGAATAACTTCGATACAGCGCTTTCAATTCCTGCTGTTTTTTGACGAATTGTTTCGACAAATTCTCCCATCTTCTCTTGGAATAAGGATATTAATATATCTTCTTTATTTTTAAAATATAAATAAATCGTACCATCAGCTACCCCAGCTTGCTTTGCTATTTTAGAAACTTGCGCTTGATGGTACCCATTCTCCGCAATCACAATGACTGCCGCATCAATAATTTGATTGTATTTCGGTCTATTTTTCTTCACTTTACTGTCCCCTTCAAGAAGATGACTGAATGAATAGTCATTCATATTCTTATAATACTGACTATTTAGAAAAGTGTCAATCCCATTTTTTCAAAAAGAAAGGGCCTTAGCCCGTTTGCTCATCCTCATTCTTTCTTTTCTCTTCCTCAATTAGGACACGGCGTAAAATTTTTCCGACTGTCGTTTTCGGCAGTTCATCTCTAAACTCATATACTTTCGGCACTTTATAGGCCGCTAAATATTTACGAGCAAACTGATTTAATTCTTCCTCAGAACACTCCGTACCTTCTTTTAACACAACAAACGCTTTAACTGTCTCTCCCCTATACGGATCAGGAACTCCAATCGTCACTACTTCTTGCACTTTTTCATGCTCATATAATACTTCTTCTACTTCACGAGGATACACATTAAATCCACTCGCAACAATCATATCTTTCTTACGATCTTTCACATAGAAAAAGCCATCTTCATCCATGTAGCCAACGTCCCCTGTATGGAGCCATCCATCTTGCAGTACAGCTGCTGTTTCTTCTGGCTTATTCCAATATCCTTTCATAATTTGAGGGCCTTTTACTACAATTTCACCGATTTCTCCCGGTGGTAATGCCTCACCAGTTTCAAGCGACATAATCATTGCTTCTGTATCTGGCCACGGAACTCCAATGCTACCTGGCACTCGCTTTTCCCATAAAAAATTACTATGTGTAACTGGAGATGATTCCGTTAAGCCATATCCCTCTACTAATTTACCCCCTGTAACTGTTTCGAACTTTTCCTGTACTTCTACTGGTAGTGGTGCTGATCCACTAATACAAGCACGAATAGACGAAATATCGTATTCTTTTAAAAGCGGGCTATTTAAAAGAGCAATATAAATAGTTGGTGCTCCTGGAAACAATGTCACTTTATGCTTCTTAATCGCTTCAAAAACCATTTTCATATCAAATTTTGGAATAAGAACCATTTTGTATCCTTGCATAATACTTAAATTCATGACAGCCGTCATGCCATACACGTGGAAAAACGGAAGAACCCCAAGAACGACTTCTTCTCCTTCTTTGCAATTATATAACCATTGAACTCCCATCAAAGTGTTAGAAACGAGGTTTTTATGTGTTAACATAACGCCTTTCGGAAATCCAGTTGTTCCTCCTGTGTACTGTAAAAGAGCTAGATCATTTTCAGGATCACAAGGCACCTCAACACCTGTATTCACTTCTTTTTCTACTGAGTTCCAAAGGTGAATCGTTTCACTCTCTGATACTTTCACAACTAAATTCGACTGTTTTTTCTGCACAAATGGATACAATAGATTTTTAGGGAAGGGTAAAAAGTCCGCAATACGCGTTACGATAATATGCTCAACTTTTGTAGCAGATTGAACATTCGTTACTCTTGGAAATACTAAATCGAGGCAAAGAATGACTTTTGCTCCCGAATCATGAAGCTGATATTCTAATTCTCTTTCTGTATATAGTGGATTTGTTTGTACTACGATACCTCCTGCAAGTAATGTACCGTAATAACCAATTACAGCTTGCGGACAATTCGGCAACATAATTGCAACTCGATCACCCTTTTCCACACCGAGCTTTTGAAGATAATTTGCAAATCTCTTCACCTTATCATGAAAGTCTGAAAATGTAATATCCTTCCCTAAAAAGTGAAGCGCTTTCTTTTCTGGGTAGCGAGAAGCCATCTGTTCTACATATTTATGAAGCGACTGAATATCATAAGAAATTGTACTTGGAATTTCCTCTGGATAATTTTTCAACCATGGTTTTTCCACCTTCATTCCCCCTTCAAATACATAAAAATAAATGAATGTTCATTCATGAGGTTGTTTTCATTATATTATAGTCACCATAACGTTACAATCATAATATTCTGACTTTTGTATAACTATGCTTCATTCCATTAACTTCTTATTATATGTACAAACTCTCCTAATCTATAAAAAATAAGAGAGTTATTTTTTTAGCTTAATCTTATTATCGTTAACACAGCTCCTGGTGTAGTTGTTGATAATGTTGCAACAGCTAACAAACCAAATAATTGCAAGCTAATAGCATCTCCTGCTGCGAGAGTTGTAATAATTGTTGCGCTAAATGATGTGGTTGCTACAGCAGGAGAATTTATCGTCCCAGCAAGGGGTGCTCCATTAATTGTAATTCGTGAACTGACCAATAATGAAGCTGTTATATTAATCGAATATGAAATATAATAATTCCCAGCATTTGCAACCGTAAATACTGTATTTCCCCCGGAAACCGTAATACCAGGACCGATATTTTGATTATTCGGAAGCGGGACATTCGTTCCACCGAGAAGTACCGATATCGCTGTTCCCGACGTATTATTTGCAAATGCATACGTCGCCGTGATACTTGTACCTGTTACTCCCGTCGCTCCGGTCGGACCTGTTGCTCCCGTTATTCCTGTCGCTCCCGTTGGACCCGTTACTCCCGTTATTCCTGTCGCTCCGGTCGGACCTGTTGCTCCCGTTGCTCCCGTTACTCCTGTCGCTCCCGTTGCTCCCGTTGCTCCCGTTATTCCTGTCACTCCGGTTGGACCTGTTGCTCCGGTTGCTCCCGTTACTCCCGTCACTCCCGTTGCTCCCGTTGGACCCGTTGCTCCCGTTATTCCTGTCGCTCCCGTTGAACCTGTCACTCCGGTTGGACCTGTCACTCCGGTTGGACCTGTTGCTCCCGTTATTCCTGTCACTCCCGTTGGACCTGTTGCTCCCGTTGGACCCGTCGCCCCAGTTGGACCCGTTGCTCCCGTTATTCCTGTCGCTCCGGTCGGACCTGTTGCTCCCGTTGAACCTGTTGCTCCGGTTACTCCCGTCGCTCCCGTTATTCCTGTCACTCCCGTTGGACCTGTTGCTCCCGTTATTCCTGTCACTCCGGTTGGACCTGTTGCTCCCGTTGGACCCGTCGCCCCAGTTGGACCTGTCGCTCCCGTTGGACCTGTTGCTCCCGTTGGACCTGTCGCTCCCGTTGGACCCGTTGCTCCCGTCGGACCAGTTGGACCTAGCTTAGGCACTGTCCCATCGCAACTAAAACAACACGAATCAACATGTACACCATTTTGATTATTACACTCACAATACCCATTTATATTATTGCGCCATGAAGACATGTTGATCCCCTCCTTCAAATTCAATCTTTTAAGTATAAGCAACAAATAAAAAAACACCTATCAAATACCCCAGAATAACTTTACTCCGTAC
Source organism: Bacillus cereus group sp. MYBK245-2 (assembly GCF_051916145.1). Taxonomy (NCBI): domain Bacteria; kingdom Bacillati; phylum Bacillota; class Bacilli; order Caryophanales; family Bacillaceae; genus Bacillus; species Bacillus cereus group sp. MYBK245-2. Next base: position 153,394 of record NZ_JBQAGB010000004.1, read on the forward strand.
ATTCTAATAATTATTACATGCGATTTTTACCCCTTTTGCTTGTACTTTTGCCTTCTTACTCAAACGAAATTCTTTTTCTTAATAAAACCACTTGATGTTCTCGTACTTGGAGCACCTTATTTCTTATAGTTGATGAGGGAGAGTGGGAAGAAAGTTAATAAAAAAGAGGCTTCTTGTTAGGAGTCTTCTTTTTTATTTGTTCTTATAGGCCAAAAGGAAACTATCTTTTTTTCACGAATGTAACCTATGAACATAACTAGGAGGGATAACTATGTACCAAACAATTGAAGGCTTCTTGCAATCATGGACATACGAGACTGAGTCTACTCAAAAAATGCTCGATGTACTAACAGATGAATCTTTGTCACAAGAAATCGCACCTGGGCACTGGACGTTAGGAAGAGTCGCTTGGCATATCGTGACGGCAATTCCTGTTATACTATCTGGCACAGGGCTAAAGTTTGAAGGAGAAACGAAAGATTATCCCGTACCAACTTCAGCAAAAACAATTGCAGGTGGATATCGTAAAGTGAATACAGCTTTTGTTGAAGCACTTCAAAGCGAATGGACGGATAAAGACTTAACTACTATTAATGACTTCTTTGGCCGCCCTATGCCAAATTCTATATTTTTAATGACACTCATTAATCATCAAAATCACCACCGCGGACAAATGACAGTTTTAATGCGCCAGGCTGGCTTAACAGTTCCTGGCGTATATGGTCCTGCAAAAGAAGAATGGGCTACAGCTGGAATGGAAGCTCCTAAAATGTAACTACAGAAAAAGACAAGGTGTTTACACATCTTGTATTTTTCTGTAACTTGTTTCATGTGAAACTATTTTACGTATTCTTATCATACAGTTATATCTTCCTTCTCTATATTTTTAATTCCGTAATATGCAATGGCAACTCCAATTGCTGCCAATGCTAGTTGAAGGGGAAGAAAAGTTGCCGTTGAAAACATTGGGGTGTTATTAATTGCAATTGATACAACGATAATTGATGAAACAATTGTAGTTGGCACTGAACGTTTACGCATTCCGAAATATAGTGGGATTAAACTTATTCCCGCAGTTGCAACGGCTAAAGGAACAAGGTTTATCCCTTCTTGCATCAATTGATCTACTGTGAATGAATGAGGAAGAATTGAAAAATAGCTATCTATCCCAAAGAAAACTCCTACTACTAAAATATTAGATAAAATAACTGTTATAAATGTTAATGTTGCTGTAATAATCAACTTACTAACCATCATTTTCTTTCGGTTAATTGGATAAGAAAACATAAGTAGTATTGTTTTGTTTTTATATTCACCAATTATTAACCTTGCGATTAACACACTACCAAAAATAATAAACGTTGCTCTTACTAATGTACTAGCCATTAACAAAACCATCTGTGGATCTCTTATTTCTGGATCACCTTCTATTTGAGAAACGATGCTCGTAAAGATCAGTAATGTCAGTATAGCGATATTTGCAATAATCGCTCCCCTTACATACCATCCAAGCTTAAACTTCTTCATTTCTAGCTTCATAAGACGTAGCATAATAGTCCTCCTTTCATTTGAAATTTAATCGATATAAATCGCTCCTGTTTTACTTAAAATCTTCATTTCGTTTTTCGCATCACCAATGGTTCCTGCTTTTACATGTTCTGTATTTTTATCTTTCTTAAGTCCTTTTACATTCACCATTACGTCAGACGAATTACTTTTAGCCGTAAGTTTTAAAGAAGTCGGAACACCTTTATACCGTACGCCAATATCTCCTGATTTTGTTTCTACAAATAACGATTTTCCTTCTTTCATATCCTTCAGTAATACTTCTCCCGATGTTGAAGTGATGTTCATATTTGAGTTACTTACATTTGTTATATAGTTATCACCAGTCGTAGACTTTATATTTAATTCTTGTACTGAACTATCTTTTACAGCTAACTCTCCACTTTGCGATATGAATTCACCTTTCTCAGCTGATAGTCCTACAACCATTTCATCTCCAGACTTGCTTTTTGTCACGATACTTTTTACTACTATATCGCTTATTTTCACATCACCCGATTTATTATTTAATACAATTTTATCTATTTCTTTCTTCGGAATAGCTATACATATACTATTTTTCTTCCTAAACGTGAAATCATTAAAAAATCTGGTCGCCTTTTGTTTTTGCTTAACTATAACTTTATTCCCTGCCTGTTCTATTTCGACAGGATCTACCTCTTTATCTAAACGTTTACCTTGAGCCGAAATGACTATTTTGTTAGCTTCTGTACTTTTAAATTCAATATCCCAGTTTTCATTGTCCACTTCTATTTCTTTTATATTATTTATCTCAAAAGACTTTTCTTTCTTAAAATCTTTCCCCTGAAATACTTTAAAACAAAAAAACGCACTAGCAATTGTAATGAATAATATTGCAATTACTATTATTTTTTTCACTATTCATACCCCAGTTCGTTATTGTTTTATGCTACATCGATCTTGTCGATTTTACGATACGATAAATAACTAATAAAAATTCCTAATAAACAGAGTACAATTGGGATAAATATAAAATCATACATACTTACTTGACCGCTTCCAGGACCTACGTTACTGTTCATTAGCATCCCAATTATTACTGCAGAAGTAATTGTTGTCGGTGTAGATTTCTTTCTCATCCCAAAAAATAAAGGAATTAAGCTTATACCAGATATCATAAATGCACTTATAAAGGTAGCTGGAACAGTAGCTATTATTTCACCCATCGTAATAGGTGTTTCAATTAACCCCATCATTGGGTTCATAAAAAATATGAGCAAACTAATAGTGAACGTAGCAATAATCATGCTGATAAAACAAAAACTAAAAACAATTGTTAATTTCGTCCTCATTAGCAATTTCCTTTGTAATGGGTACATAAACAATAGTTGCATTGTTTTGTTCTTATATTCATCAATTACTAAACGCGATAAAATGACTGCACTAAAAATAAGAAATGTCATTCTTATAAAAATGTTTGCTAAAGTCATATATTTTGTGAAATCAGTGAGGGCTGCGTCTACTTCACCTTTCACTCCCATCCCCATAAGACTTACCGCAGCAAAAATTGCTATAATACAAATTGCTACCCCTTTAAAATAACTAGATAATTTATGTTTCTTCCATTCAAGTTTCATCAATTTAAACATATAAACCAAGCCTCCATTACTGACATAACTATCTCTATGCTACTAACATTCTAATTCCAGCAGTAACTACGCTCATCATTCCTATCACTATTATAATTAACAACCATTTCCGCTCAGGTTTTCTATAATATAAAATTGCACTTATAAACATTACGATTAATCCACTCACTAGATTCACTAACAATCCATTAAGCATGAATGCCCTCTCCATCCATTACATTTAAGAAATACTCTTCTAAGGAACTATGTTTCTTATTCATACTTTCTATTTCCACATCGTTCATAATAAGTGCTTTTGAAATAGCCTGCTGCGTCGCCTTCAATTCATACACGCGAATCATATTTCCACTCATTATTTTGTAATTTTTTATACCGAGTTTATCTTCTAAAATATAAGCTGCACTCTTCACATCAAGAACAGTAATTTCAATGTACTCTGTTTGTTTTCCGTTAATACTCTGCATTGAAACTTCTTTTATTAGTTTTCCATTTTGAATTACACCAATTGTATCCGCCATTAGTTCCATCTCACCTAAAATATGACTAGAAACTAATAACGTAATGCCATATTCTTTGCAGAGCATTTTAAATAAGTCTCGTAACTCTTTAATACCAATTGGATCTAAACCGTTAATTGGCTCATCTAAAATGAGTAATTCTGGCTTTGTCATGATCGCCCTTGCAATACCAAGTCGTTGCTTCATCCCTAATGAAAAATTTTTTACTTTTTTATTATCGATCCCTTGCAATTTTACTAAATGTAAAGCATGGTCAATTGCGTTTTTATCGTAATAGCCCATATATTCACAATGTAATTCTAAGTTTTCTTTCGCCGTTAATTTATCATAAAAGATTGGAAATTCGATAATTGTCCCCATGCGCTTTAATACTTCATAAGATGTATCCGTTAACTTCTCACCGAAAATTTCAATATCACCGCTCGTCGGTTTTATTAAATTTGTGATCATTTTCATAATCGTTGTTTTACCAGCACCATTCGGTCCTAAGAAACCGTATATCTCTCCTTTTTTCACATGCATGTTAACGCTAGAAATAACTTCTTTCCCCTTAAACACTTTCGTTAACTGATTCGTTTTTAATATATATGTCATGTCGTTTTCTCCTTTCGCACTACTTTATACTTCTATAATAGACAACGGAAATCTCTTTTTTCTTACCCGTTCCTTACAAATTCCTTACGCTGAAAAAAAGCTTGTAGAATCTATTTCTCTACAAGCTAAAACTGCATCTTTGTTAATACAATTGTAAAAATTGTTTTTTCATACGGCTTACTAAAAAGATGTATTTCTCCGTCCATCGCTTCTACAAGCCTTTTCGTAATCGTTAAACCTAGACCGCTTCCTTGGTACAATCTATTTCTGGAATCTTCAAGTGTGTACATACGCTCAAACACTTTATCAATATGAGATTCATCAATTCCTTTTCCTGTATCCCATACATCTATATACACATTCGTTTCATCATCTCTTAACGTCATACCGAGCGTCTTTCCATCATCTCCATATGTAATTGCATTTGATATTAAATTATTCAATACTCTACCTAATACTTCTACATTTCCAAGTGCATATATATTTTTTTCTGGTATATTAATATGAACATGAAAACCTTTCGTCGTCACTAAATCATAAAAAGATAAAATTTTCTCACGGCAAACTTCATTCATATTTACTTTTGTCATCTCGATTGCCTTGTCACCAGATTCTAGTTTTGCTAAATCAAAAAACTTATGAATCAGTTCCATTACTTCTAATGTTTTCACATGCACCTTTTCAAGTAATATTTGTTGTTCTTCTTCGTTTATCGTTTTATCCTTATTTAACATTTCTGTATATCCAAGAATAACTGTTAGTGGTGTTTTCAAGTCATGTGAAATATTTGAAAGCATTTTTCTCATCGAAATTTCTACTTTCGCATGATCAGCATTCGTTTTCTGTTTCGCATCTAACAATTGATTAATTGCCACTAACAACTTTTGCAATTCTAGATCATCTGTCATAACGAGTAACTTCTCGCCTGTTTTTTCATTAACAATACTTTCTAATTTTTCATATGTGTATCGCAAATTTTTGCTATTATTTTTCCTCATTTTATATTGTAGATAAATGACACATAACAATATAAAAATAATACCTATTAACAAATTGACCATATTACATCACGTCCAGCTTGTAACCGATACCCCATAACGTTTTAATGTATTCTGGATTAGATGGATCACTTTCGATTTTCTCACGCAATCTTCTCATATGAACATTAATAACGTTATCGTCACCGTAATACTCTTCGTTCCAAATTAGCGTATATATTTGTGCTTTCGTAAATACACGATTTTGATTCTTTACAAACAGTTTTAAAATCTCAAATTCTTTTAAAGTAAGTTTGAGAGGCTTCCCGTTTTTTTCCACAGTAAAATTAATTGGATCGATTGTTAAATCGCCAATTTGAATCATCTTTTCTGTTGTTTCTGTAGCTGAATATTTCGTAGACCTCCGAATACCCGCTTTTACACGCGCCGCCAATTCAATCATAGAAAACGGCTTACAAATGTAATCATCTGCTCCTAGTCCTAATCCAACAGCTTTATCAACATCTGTATCTTTTGCCGACATCATTAAAATCGGTACTGCACTTTTTTCTCGAATGATTCGTACAACCTCTAAGCCATCTAACTTTGGCATCATAATGTCGAGGATAATCAAATCAAATGAACCTTGTAAATATGTGTTCACGCCTTCCTCTCCATCAGACGCGATTGTAACTTGAAAGCCCTCTTTTATTAAATACTTCTGCACCATCTCTTGAATTGAAATATCATCTTCCACTAATAAAATATGATGTGACATATATCTATCCCCTTTTTTACAAACATTAACATTTTAATTGTATCGTAACTACTACAGACTGGAAACAATTATATGAATTTTCAAACCAACTTCCCTTCCTTCCATAACAATGATATGATGAAATTTACTACGATAGTTCATAATTAACTTTATATAAAGGAGACTTATCATGTCAGAAAACAAAAAAGTAAGCTTAGCTGATTTAATGCGTGAACAACTTGCAAAGAAAAAGCAAGGTAACGGTAATGGTCAAAATACAAAAAACCAAAGCCAAGAAACAAAAAAACTACAAAACCAACAAACAAAGAAAACAAACAACCAACGTAGACGTACAGGTGTATAAATGAACGGACAAAAACGTTCTAATATCGTACCCGGCCTTGAAGTTGATATTGTATTAAAACAAAATCAACGAACTGGCAAATTAACACGTGGCATTGTAAAAGATATTTTAACGAACTCCCCTTCTCATCCGCATGGCATTAAAGTGCGCTTGCAGGACGGGCAAGTCGGCAGAGTACAAAATATCGTTCAATAAGAAAAGGAGCTCAACTAAACTCGAGCTCCTTTTTCTTTATTACCCTTTAATTTTCTCAATGAAAACTACTTTTAAATAGTCTCCTTCTTTAAATTGATCGATTGTACGGAAATCTTCTGGTAAAGAATGTTCTTCTAATATTTTATATTTGCCATTCATTTCTTTAAATGCTGTATCGATAAAGCCTTTAAACTTTTTCATATCGAATGCGCTACAATTTGTTGAAGCAACGATAATCCCGTTATTTTCTGTAATGGCAATTGTTTCTTTTAATAAGTTTTTATAATCTTTCGCTGCACTAAATGTATATTTTTTTGAACGCGCAAAGCTTGGAGGGTCAAGTACGACCATATCAAATTTCATTTTTTTCTTCGCTGCATATTTGAAGTAAAGAAATACATCTTCTACAATGATATCTTGCGCTTCATAATCAACTTCATTTACACTGAACTGCTCAATCGTTTTACTTAAACTACGATTTGCAAGGTCGACACTCGTCGTTTTGCTCGCTCCACCAAGCGCTGCAAATACAGAAAAGGCACCTGTATAAGAGAACATATTTAACACTGTTCTTCCCTTCGCATACTTATCACGAATTTGTTTTCGCACGTTACGCTGATCTAAAAATACCCCAACCATCGCTCCGTCATTTAAATAAACAGCAAAGTTCACACCATTCTCTTTTACGATAAGCGGGAACTCACCGCGCTCTCCTGCTACAAAATCATCGCCTTCAATGTATTTTCCTTTCGTATCAAAGCGCTTCTTCTCATAAATACCTTTAAAATTTGCTACTTTTTGAAGAGCTGCTATAATCTCATCTCTGAAAGTATAAATCCCTTCGCTATACCAACTTACTACATAATAGCCGTCATAATAATCGATGATTAAGCCTCCAAGCCCATCACCCTCACCGTTTAGGGCGCGGAATGCTGTCGTATCACTTGATTTGTAAAATTGCTTTCGTTTATGTAAGGCAGATTTTATTTTACTTTCAAAGAAAGATTGATTAATTTGTTCACTCTCTTTTCTCGTTAAAATCCAGCCGTATCCTTTATTTTGTTTTCCATAATAACCTTTTCCGACAAAGTGGTTCTTCTCATCTACCACTTTAATGATTGTTCCTTCTTCCTGAACATCATTTAAATTTTGAATCGCATCTTTTAAAATAAGCGGATATCCACTTTTAATTTCTTTTATAAATTTCGGTTTTATTTTTACAGTTACTTCTGATCGCATATAAAAACTTCCTTTCCATTTGCATGCTTTCTCTATAGGAAGCATTTGAAAAACGAGACTGAAAAAACAGCCTCGTTTCACTATACCATATTATTGCTTTGCTAGTACAACTCACTCATTCTCTCGCTTAACCGCCACCTATTTACTACATTTTGAAATGGAAATCTTACTGTCCAACATAATAGAAAAAATACTTATATATTTCATATTTACCATTGACAATGATAATGATTTTCATTATCATTTAATGTATATGAGTTCTCGAAAATAAAGTCTACAACTTATAGGAGGAATAAACATGATTATTGTTACAAATACAGCTAAAATCACAAAGGGAAATGGACATAAATTAATTGATCGTTTTAATAAAGTAGGTCAAGTCGAAACAATGCCAGGATTTTTAGGATTAGAAGTTCTTCTAACGCAAAATACAGTTGATTATGACGAGGTAACAATTAGCACGCGCTGGAATGCAAAAGAAGATTTCCAAGGTTGGACAAAGAGCCCAGCATTTAAAGCAGCTCACTCACATCAAGGCGGAATGCCAGATTATATTCTCGATAATAAAATCTCTTACTATGATGTGAAAGTTGTACGTATGCCAATGGCTGCAGCACAGTAAAAACTGTTTTTTAAAAGTATAGAATATGAGAAGCGTTACCACTTCTCATATTCTATACTTTTTTATTTACTGTCTTTTTACTAGTTTCGCATGTACGACTAATCTTCCTGCTTCTGGATCAAGTGCATAGTCACATGTAGAAAGTGTTATAATTTCATCATTAGCCGTCAATTTCGTATCCGTTTTGTAAAGGGATTTATCTTGAATTTGCTTTAAGAACGCTGTATACGCTGCATCGCTTTCAAAATCCGTTTCAATGTAATAAAAGTCCGTCGTTGTCGTATATACTGAAAAAACTTCAACGTCGTATCCTTCAAATAATGTATCGTAATACAATTTACGATGGGACATGAAGAAATCTTCATCCAACATCTTTTTTAAACTTCCAAACATAGAACCGTCCTTCATACGATGACCATATAAAATAGTATTTCGGTTTTGAGATTTCACATCATTACGATAATCCATAAAAATACTTCCCGCTCTCATATCCTCGCCTTTATAATTACGAAATAAATAGTAATCATTATCCTTCGCTTGAACGATTGGATAATTGATTTGTGTATCATCCATCGTAATCCATCCCACTATTTCTGGATTAATTTTTTGGAGAGCTTGAAACTGTTTACGTACTTCCCCATCTTCTGATTTTTCTTCCATTGGACTTCTCTTATAAATATGTTGCGCTTCAGCCATTACTTTACGATTTTCATAATAATCCATGAAAATCCCACCCAATTCATACATTGAATAGAAAAAGATTCCTAAAAATACAATTGTAAGTATTCGTTGAAAAAAAGAATTCTTTTTCCGTTCTTTCTTACTATTCAAATTATCACCTCAAAACGGATTATGCCCAGCCTTTAAATTCCCATTGGTACCATGTATAACCCTGTATCTTCGTCTTGTTTCACAACGACATCTACACCATATATTGCTTTAACCATTTCTTCTGTTATTACCTCATTAGGATTACCTTTCGTAACAATTTCCCCATCTTTCATAACGATAATATGATCACTATAACGAATGGCTTGATTAATATCATGTAGTACCATCACAATCGTTAATCCATACACTTCATTTAATTCTTTCACTAACTCTAATATTTCTAGCTGATAATAAATATCTAAATATGTTGTCGGTTCATCTAAGAAAAGCATTGGTGTACTTTGAGCTAATGTCATCGCAATCCAAACTCGCTGTCTCTCTCCGCCCGATAAAGCATGAATTGGCTTTTCACGCTTACTTTGCAAATTCGTACATGTTAGTGCACGCTCAATTGCTTCTCTATCTTCATTAGTTTGCGAAGAAAAAATATTTTTATATGGCATACGTCCAAAGCTTATTAGTTTTTCCACTGTAATATCTGCTGGCGCCTCATTTTGTTGATGGACAACAGCTAATTTTCTAGCAAACTCTTTCGGTTTATACTCACTAATCGCCTTTCCATCAAGTATTACTTCCCCACTATTAGGAGCATGATTTCTAGACATAACACCAAGTAATGTTGATTTCCCGCAACCATTCGGACCAATGATTGTTGTAATTTTCCCAATTTCTATTTCACTACTAACAGACTTTAAACGATTTGTTACATTATCGTATGAAAAGGTTACATTTTTAATTTCCATGAACTTTATCACTCTTTCTAAGCAAGAATATTAAGAATGGGCCACCAATAACTGCCATAATCGTCGCCGCTGGAATTTCGTTAGGTGGCACAATTAACCTTCCAATCGTATCCGCCGTCAAAATTAATAACGCTCCTGCAAGTGCAGAAAATGGAATCAACACTTTATGGTCTGAACCAACTAGTTGTCTCGAAATGTGCGGAACAAGTAATCCTACAAAAGCAATAACACCTGCAATCGCTGTTGATACTGCCGCTAAAAGTACTGCAATAGCAGAGATAATAAGACGAACTCTCGTCACGTGCAAGCCTAAGTTTTTCGCAGTCTTATCTTGTAGTGATAATAAGTTACACCAAGCTCCTACAAACAGAGCAAGAATAAGACCAATTGTTCCATACGTAACCATTATTTCTACATCACCCCACGTCTTCATCGTTATATTAGAAGTCGTCGTTTGCTTAATACTCTTTATGAAATATCCACAAATCGTAATGAACGATTCATTTAATCCAGTGAACATCGCATTAATAGCTATACCAACTAAAATAATGCGAAGTGGACTTAACCCTGACTTCCATGAAAAGGCATAAACGAGATAACATGCAAATGCACCACCTAAAAAGGCAAATACTGGTGTCCAGAAAAAGAATTGCGGGAATAACGTAATAATAACAAGTGTCATAAAACTTGCTCCTGAAGATATACCGATCACTCCAGCATCAGCGAGTGGATTTTTCATAACAGCTTGAAAAAGCACACCTGAAACTGCAAGAGCCGCCCCAGTGAACAGCGCAATAATAATACGCGGGAAACGTAAATCTTTAATCACTTCCACATCTTCATTAGCCCCTGTAAATATTCCTTGTACAAGGTCTACTATCCCTATTTCTAAACTCCCTTTCATTGCTGACAATGATGTCATAACAATAAGTAATACAGTAACAATGAAGAAACTCCAAGTTTTTTTATTCATTCCACTCTTCCTTTATATGAAAATGCATCACGGATACATCATTTTCTTCAATTCATCTAACGCTTCCATTGCCTCTAAATTTCCCGTCGTTCCAAATAAACGCTCTTCTAAATCGTAAACACGGTTATTCTTAACTGCAGCGAAGTGTTTCCAAATATCATTTGTTTTAAATTCTTTATCAAACATTTTTACAACTTCATCAGGCATACCATGTGCTGCTCGTAAAATAATATCTGGATCAGCTTTCTTTAAATACTCTGTATTAGAGGCTAAATACTCTACTTTCTCACCTTGTACAATGTTTTTACCACCTAATTGTTTCACTAAATCACCAATATAGGAATGCTCAGTTGCTACTAAATAGCTCCCTGGTACACCTAATAAAATAAGCACTGTCGGTTCTTTCTTTCCTTTTACTTCTTTTTGAATGCTAGCAACCTTTTTATCTAACTTCGTTACAACTGCTTCAGCCTGCTTTTCGCGTCCATATTGCTTACCTAAATTACTAATGGAATTTTGCATATTTTTTAAACTAGTTAAGTCCACAAAATTTGCTTTCATACCTACACCGTCAAACACCGGCTTTAATTCATATTCAAGTGTTGTCACGGATAATACTTCTGACGGCTTTAACGACTTTACTTTTTCCATATCAGGGCTCATCGGATTCCCGACTTCAGCTAAACCTTTATATCTTTTTGGTAAATCTTTCGTACTCGTTGGCACACCAACTAAATCTACTTCTAACGCATCCATAATTTCAGTAACAGCGACGGTCGTTGCAACAACCCTCTCTTTATTTTCACTCTTTGCCGGCTTCGCTGTTTCTTTTTTTTGTGGGGAGCAACCAGCTATACTCACTAATAAAATGATAGCCATTAGTACACTTGCAATTTTCTTCACTCTTAATCACCACTCCTTTCCAAACAATATGAAACAAGTCTTGATGCGCCCGAAAACGCATCAAGACTCCCAAAATTACAATCTACCAGCTCTATATTTACGAACTAGTAAAGCGAGTGACCCAAGCAGTAGCACCATGTATAAACCAAGCTGTGCTGTATCTGCAGTTTTTGAGTTTTTCTCTTTTTTCGCATCATTATTTGTAGCTTCGCTTTTCTTTTTACCATCTGCATTTCGGTTAAAATCAGGAGTTCCTACTGTTTTTACATTATCTACTTTCGGTGTAGTTACTGGATTTTTCGGATCATTCTTCGGATCTTTTTTTGGATCCTCTTTAATCGTTCCTAACGCACCAATATTATTTGTATCAAATTGGATTTGTACATCGTAGAAATGATGGTAGTTCATTTCGTTAATATCTACTTTTACTTTTGCATTTAATTTTGCAAATAAATCACTTACTTCAAATTGCACTACTCTCGTATTTGCATTTTTATCTTCGCTCACTATTTTCGCATCAGCAAATAGACCATTGTTTTCTGTTTGGAATTTCGTAATCCACGCACTATTTTTCAGCGTCATCTCAATGTACTTTTTACCATCTTTAACGATTAATTTTGCTGGATGCACAGTATAGTCATGCATCTTTGAAAGTTCATTTGTTTTGTCTTTTAACACTTTAAATGGAATATCGTATTGACCATCTACTAAATTTTTCGGATCAACGATTACTTTCGGCTTATTATCTCCTTCTTGGTTATTGTTTCCACCTTGGTTTTCATTTCCACCTTGGCTATTGTTTCCGCCCTGGTTGTCATTTCCACCTTGGCTATCGTTTCCGCCCTGGTTGTCATTTCCACCTTGGTTGTTGTTTCCATCTTCGTTACCTGAAACTTTAATACTATTTTGATCAAACACAAATTGAACATCGTAGAAATGGTGATAATTCATCGCATCAATATCTACTTTTACTTTTGCATTTAATTTTTTTGATAAATCATCTACTTCTATTTCTACTACCTTTGTGTTTTTTTCTTTGTTCTCACTTAACGCTTTCGCGTCAACGAAAGAACCATTTTTTTCATACTCAAACTTTGTAATCCACGCACTATTCGTTAATGTAAACGATACATACTTCTTACCATCTTTTACTTTTAATACACCTGGACTCTTTGTATATGTGTTCATGATTGAAATTTCTTCTGTTTGATCTTTTAAAACTTTAAAACCAATGCTATATTCACCATCTTTAAGAGCTTTTGGATCAATGGTTGTGTTATTGCCTTGGTTATTGTTTCCACCTTGGTTTTCGTTTCCGCCTTCGTTGTTGTTCCCACCTTGGTTATTGTTTCCGCCTTCGTTGTTGTTTCCACCTTGGTTTTCGTTTCCGCCTTCGTTGTTGTTTCCACCTTGGTTTTCGTTTCCACCTTCGTTGTTGTTTCCACCTTGGTTTTCGTTTCCACCTTCGTTGTTGTTTCCACCTTGGTTTTCGTTTCCGCCTTCGTTGTTGTTTCCACCTTGGTTATTGTTTCCACCTTGGTTTTCTACTGGCTGAATGCTATCTTTATCAAATGCAAATTGGATATTGTAGAAATGATGGTAATTCATTGAATCGATATCTACTTTCACTTTTGCATTTAACTTCTTAGATAAATCGTTTACTTCTACTTCCACTACGCGTGTATCAGCCTTTTTATCTTCACTTAATACACTTGCATCAATAAACGAACCATTTTTCTCAAATTCAAACTTTGTAATCCATGCACTATTCGTTAATGTGAATGATACATATTTTTTACCGTTTTTTACCTTTAACACGCCTGGACTCTTTGTATACGTATTCATCATTGAAATTTCTTCTGTTTGATCTTTTAAAGCTTTGAAATCGATGCTGTATTCACCATCTTTTATTGTGTCAGCATCTGGATTCTTGTTTCCATCTGGTTTTTCTACTTCTGGCTTTTTATCTTCATCCGGTTGCTTTTCTTCGTTCTTAATTGGCTCAAGTTTTTCTTGATCAAATGAAAGCTGTACCTCATGCGTTTGTTTATAATTTCTTGATGCCATTTCAATAAAAACTTTTGCATTTAGTTTTTTAGATACATCGTCTACTTCAAATTCTACGACTCTTGTATCTTTTTCTTTAACTTCACTCACTACTTTTGCATCAATAAATGCACCATTTTTTTCCGTTTGGAAATTTTTAATTAATGAGCTACTTTTTAGTGTTACAAATGCTTTTTTCTTACCGTTTTCTACTTTTAATACTCCTGGATTTACCATGTAAGTATTCATTCTAGATTCTTCATCTGTCTTATCTTTTAACACTTTAAATGGAATACTGTACTCTCCATCTGCAATTGTGTTAGAATTTGGTTGTTGATCTGGGTCAGGCTTTTGGTCGGGCTTCTGACCTGGATCCGTAGTTTCCTTTGGATCTGGCTTATTAGCTGGGTCCTCTTTTTCATCTGGTTTTTCTACATGAATTGGTGTAATGCTATTTTGATCAAATGCAATACGAACATCATATTCATGATGATAGTTCAGAAAATCAATATCTACTTTTACTTTCGCTTTTAATATCTTCTCTACATCTTCCACATCGAATTCTACTACTCTTGTATCTTTTTCTTTATCTTCACTAATTACATTTGTCTCAACAAGTTGACCTGCTTTGTCTGTTTCAAATTTCGTAATCCATGAACTATTTTTTAATGTAAAGGACACTTTCTTTTTCCCATCCTTCACTTTTAAAGTTCCTGGACTTACAGAGTATTCATTCATCATGGATACTTCATCCGATGCGTCTTTAAGAACTTTAAAACCGATTGAGTATTCACCGTCAGCTAATTGAGTAGCTGCTTGAACTGCAAGTGGTTGTAGTGTCGATACGAATGTAAATATCATTAAAAACATAGCAACAACGATCTTAAGATACCTGTTCAATGAAATAACGCTCCTTTTTATTTATTTACTAAACTTCACGTTACGAATTAAGAAAACACCTGAAATAAGAATTAACACCGCAAATAATCCGATACGTGCTTCATCT
This sequence comes from Bacillus cereus group sp. MYBK245-2, assembly GCF_051916145.1. Taxonomy (NCBI): domain Bacteria; kingdom Bacillati; phylum Bacillota; class Bacilli; order Caryophanales; family Bacillaceae; genus Bacillus; species Bacillus cereus group sp. MYBK245-2. The sequence goes on from NZ_JBQAGB010000004.1 coordinate 168,398, forward strand.
CCTGTTTTAGGATTATCTGTTTTTTCAGCTTTACCATTTTCATTTTTTGTATCTTTATTTGTTTCTTTGTTCGCTTCTTTGACTTGTGTACCTGTTTTCGTTTGATCATTGTTTTTTGTTGTAGCAGCCGCGCCGTTTTCTCCACCTACCGCTTTTACATTTGCATCAAATGCAAAGCGAATTGTGTAGTTATGGTCATAATTTACGTTTGGTACAACAACATGAATTTTTGCAGCTGCTGGTTTAGATAAATCATCTATTTTAAACTCTACTGTTCTTTTATCTGCCGATTCATCTTTACTAACAACTTTTGCATCAACAAAATTCCCGTTCTCAGGTGCTTTAAATTCTGTAATCCAAGCACTATGATTCATCGGGATTTGCACTCTCATCTCACCATTTTTCACAACTAGCTTAGCTGGTTTTTCAAAATAATCATTTGCCATTGAAGCTGAATCATTTTCCGCTTTTTGAATGACATAGTTAATATCGTAAGTACCGTCAGCTAGTTGTGCTGCAACTTTCCCATATGGCATGACAAGAAAAGCTAGCATACATACGAACGTTATAATAAAAGCGGGTAATACAGAAATCTTTCTCATTTGGCTTACTTCCTCCTTGTTTATCTTTCATCCATACTTTTTGAAAATGATAATTATTCTCATTATATTAGAAAAAAATAATAATCTTCTATCCTTATTTAATTGTAATTTGTTTATGTAATACAGATATTATTGATTATCATTCTCAATTCATGTTAAAAATAATATCCCTCTCTATTCTTTATAAAGAGCGATTCTTATTTTAACATAAGTCCCTATTTATTTCGTTGATTATCATTCTCAATGAATCTCAAAAAAAATAAAACTATCCATTTTCCTACTTGATCACCTCTATCTACAAAAATAATATTGTTATAGAAAACTTTATACCTTTCACTCCTCACTTTCCTTCCAATATTTCCACAACTAAGTCAATCTTAGCCTACTCATAATTTTTTTGTCAACTATATTACGTATAAAATTTTAAATATCTAAATTTCTCTATATATGGCTTTCCCTACAAAAAAAGAAGCTTTCTTTCATAGAAAGCCTCTTTTCTCTATTTTTCTACAGCAACTTCTTGCTTTTGAAACAAAGAAATAATATATCCAATTACAATACCTACTAGAGCAGGAACGAACCAACCAATCCCTACACTATATAATGGAATTTTATTTAAAATTGGTGTTAATGCTGCAATCTCAAGATTTGCATTGTGTAACCCATCAAAGAAACTAATCATGAATGCTCCTACAATACCACCTACATACATGACTAAAGGAAGACGAATATAGTTTTCAACAAGTGATAATACAATAAGCACGATACCAATTGGGTAAATTGCAATTAAAATCGGTAATGCTAATGCATTTAACTGAGTTAATCCAAGATTCGCTACCATAAATGCTAATACGCAGAAAATGAAAACAACCTTTTGATAAGAAAGTTTTGGTAATAAAGAAGAGAAATATTCTCCGCAAGCTGCAACAATACCTACAGAAGTTGTTAAACATGCTGCTGTAATTGCGATTCCTAATAATAGAGTTCCGTAACTACCGAATAAATGATTTACAACGTTTGTTAAAATAATCCCTCCGTTTGCTCCCATTCCAAGAGAAACACTAGAAGCTCCGAGATAAGCAAGCGCCAAGTAAACGAGTAGTAAACCAAGTGCCGCAATAAATCCTGCAAAAATTGTTACTTTTGCAATGCTATTTTTATTTGTAATACCTTTTTCTTTTAACGCATGAATTACAACATTTCCGAATACAAGTGCTGCAAGTCCATCTAAAGTTAAATATCCGTCAATAAAACCTTTAAATAGCGGAGCACTATATGCTTCTGTTGGTGCACCAAATTCACCCATTGGTGTAATAAGTGCTTTCACTACAATAATTGCAATAACAGCTAATAAAATCGGAGTTAATACTTTACCGATGCGGCCCACTAATTTTGATGGGTTTAAAGCTAAATAGAAAGTGACAGCAAAGAAAATAAATGTAAAGATAACAAGTGGATACGATTGACCAGCTATTTCACTTGATAAAAACGGTGCAACACTCATTTCATAAGCAACAGTTCCTGTACGCGGCACACTTACGAATACGCCTAAACATAAATAAATTGCAGTAATAAAAACTAGTGCGAATATAGGGTGTACACGCCCTGCTAGCTCATTAATATCTCCCTTTAAAGCTATAACGATAACTCCTAATAAAGGCAATCCAACGCCTGTTACGACAAAACCAAATAGTGCGATCCATACATCTGTTCCAGCGCCTTGTCCTAATGCTGGTGGAAAAATCATATTACCCGCACCGAAAAATAGTGCAAATAACATTAAACTTATTGCAAACATCTCAGAAAACTTTAAAGATGATTTCATTTCTACTAACCTCCTACATAATAATTATAAATTAACAAAATATTCTGAATCAAAATCCGTCACATATCCTCTTTCAAGCATACTTCCCCGTAAAAGAACGCAAAAAACACCCGTCCCTAACAAAGGGACGAGTGTTGAAATCGTGGTTCCACCCTTATTCTAATAAAATGAATTTATAACGAAATAAGCTCATTTTATAGCTCGTGTAAATTGATAACGGTTTTATCCGCCAAGAATTACAATGCATCATGCAGTTCACTCTTGAAGTTTAGAGGTGGTAAGTCTGTCTTTTCGTATTAGGAAGCTCACAGCCTAAGGCTTCCCTCTCTGAGAATCGTAAAAAACAACTCATGTCCTCATCATTACTTTTATAAAATATCTTGTCGAAACTTGTTGTTTTTTATTATATGGGCTATTTTTTAAAAAATCAATAGTTTTATTTTTTCTGACAAAAAATATAGGGAGAAAATTTTTCCTCCCTATAGCTGCCCTATTAATATTTCTAATTCCCCATCTGTAATGTTTCGCCATTTTCCTACTTCAAGATCGTCTAGCTCTATATTCATAATGCGTTCTCTCTTTAACTTTGTTACAGTAAACCCGAAAGCTCGACTCATTCTACGAATCTGTCTGTTCATTCCTTGCGTTAAAACGATTCGAAATGTAGACTGATCAACCCTCGTCACTTTACACGGCTTCGTCATCCCATCTTTAATCTTTACACCGCTGGACATCTCATCAATAAACCAATCTGTAAAAGGTTTATCGACTGTGACAACATATTCTTTCTCATGCTCATGATCACCGTGTAAAATTTGATTTGCAATCGCACCGTCATTCGTTAATAAAATAAGGCCTTCTGACGCTTTATCTAATCGTCCAACAGGAAAGATACGCTCAGGGTAATTAATATAATCAATAATATTGTCCTCAATATGATCAGCTGCTGTACAAGTGATGCCAACTGGTTTATGGAATGCGATATACACCTTTTCTTTCTCTTCTTTTGCAATAACCTGCCCATCAATCGTTACAACATCACCATCGCCCACGAGTGCACCGTGCGTACATATTTCACCGTTAATCGCCACGCGTCCAGCTTTAATGAGGCAATCTGTTTCGCGTCTTGAGCAAGATTTTGCTTCGCTTATGTATTGGTTGATTTTCATAGCTTATTCCTTTTCATATATATTAAAAGCGTCAATCTATGGCAATATCATTATGCCACGATTGACGCTCGTTTACTTCGCAAAAACAACTAAATAAATAACCCCAATCACCAAAAATATTCCGCAACAAGCTAACAATACTTTTGCAAGTTTGTCCATAAACATATAATGGTTTCCCCTTTGTTTCGTTGTTTTCTATTTTAATTCGACAACTGTTACGCCTAGGCCTCCCTCGCCCATATCACCGTAACGGAATGTTTTCACACCGCGATGCTTCTTCAAGTAATCTTGTACACCTTGGCGAAGTGCTCCTGTTCCTTTACCGTGAATGATTGATACGCGAGGATAGCTTGCAAGCTGGGCATCGTCTAAATATTTCTCGACGCGCGCCATTGCATTTTCAAATCGTTCTCCACGAAGGTCAAGTTCTAAAGAAACGTGATAGTCTCTACCTTTTACTGTTGCAACTGCTTTTTTCTCTGTTTGCTTCGGTGTGTTAATGTATTCCATATCGGATTCTTTTACTTTCATCTTCAGAATACCGATTTGTACGCTCCACTCTGTATCGCTTACTTTTTCAAGTAATTGACCTTTTTGACCGAACGTTAATACTTTTACTTCATCACCTGCGCGCAACTGTTGTTTCGGCGCAGTGTTTTTCACGTTTACCTTTTGTTTCTTTACAAGCTCTGGCGCTGCGCCTTCTAGACGGCTCTTCGCTTCAATTAGCTCGTGATCTTTCACGTTTGCAAGCTGTGCTTTGCGCAATTGACGAAGTTCTTGAATAATGCCTTCTGCTTCTTTCTTTGCAGCTTCGACTTTTTCTTCCCCTTCTTTTTGCGCTTTTAATAATCGTTCATCACGTTCTTCGTTAAATTCAATAATTTGACGTTGTAATTCGCGATGCAGTTTTTCCGATTGCTTGCGAAGCGCTTCTGCTTCGTTCCAGTCACGCTCTGCATTCTTTTGACTTTCTTCTAGCTTCGCAATCATATTTTCAATTTTGTTTGTATCTGTACTAATGTGGTTACGCGCTTGTTCAATGACGCGATCAGATAATCCAAGACGTTTCGAAATTTCAAAGGCATTACTACGTCCTGGTACACCGATTAATAATTTATACGTTGGGCTTAACGTGTTTACATCAAACTCAACGCTCGCATTAATAACTTGCTCACGGTTATATCCGTATGCTTTTAATTCTGGATAATGCGTCGTAGCAACAACGCGAGCACCACGATTACATACCTCATCTAAAATGGAAATGGCTAGTGCAGCCCCTTCTTGCGGGTCTGTTCCAGCACCTAACTCATCGAATAAAACTAAGCTTTCAAAATCAGCTTTTTCTAAAATATCAACAATGTTCACCATATGTGAGGAGAACGTACTTAAACTTTGTTCAATCGATTGCTCATCACCGATATCAGCAAAGATATTTTTGAATACACAAATCTCTGACTCATCCATTACTGGAATGTGAAGACCTGATTGCGCCATTAATACACAAATACCAACTGTTTTCAGCGTAACTGTTTTACCACCTGTATTCGGTCCCGTAATAACAATTGTCGTGAAATCTTTCCCTAACATAATGTTATTTGGCACGATAACTTCTGGATCAATAAGCGGATGACGTGCCTGTCTTAAATCCATATAACGCTCGTTATTTACGATTGGCTTCGTTGCTTTAATACGCTTCGCATAAAAAGCTTTCGCAAAGATGAAGTCAAGATTTGCAACTACTTCTACGTTTGATAAAACGATATCCGCTTCTACTGCCACTTCTTCTGTTAACATTAATAAGATGCGTTCGATTTCTTGTTTTTCTTTCACACGTGCTTCTTGAAGCGCGTTATTTAATTCTACAATGACTTGCGGTTCAATAAATAACGTTTGTCCAGAAGCCGATTGATCGTGAACAATACCGCCATATACGCCGCGGTATTCTTGTTTTACTGGGATTACGTAACGTTCGTTACGAATCGTTACAATCGAGTCAGACAGCATCTTTTGCGCGTTTGAAGAACGCGTCATATTTTCTAACTTTTCACGAATACGGCTTTCCGCAGTACGAATTTGAGTACGAATACCGCGTAGTTTATCACTTGCGCTATCGACTACTTCCCCGCCATCACCGATACAATTTGTAATTTTCTTTTCTAAATCATATAAAGATACAATTTGAGCAACATGCGTTTCTAAAATGGGAAGCTCGACACCATTATCAACCATATCTTCAATGAAACGTTTCATATTGCGACTACCATACATCGTATTCGCAATATCAAGTAGTTCATTTGGACTTAACATACTTCCAATCTTTGCACGCTTCACATTGGAGCGAATATCCGTAATACCACCTAATGGTGCACTACCTTTTAAACGAATGACTTTCGCTGCTTCATCCGTTGTATCTTGCATTTCTACAATTTCTTCAAAATCAGTGCTCGGCACTAAATGCTTCACTTTGTCACGACCAAGTGAAGATGCTGTATGTTCAAGTAATTGTTCTTTTACTTTATTGTATTCTAATACACGCAACGTTCTTTCTAACATGTTGCAGGTCCCCCTTGTGTTACTTATTACGTTTAATATAGTCTAATAAACGTTCAATATCCCACGTGTTAATCACGTTATCTTTTTGAATCCAACCTTTACGCGCTGCCGCTACACCTGTTTCCATATCTTCTAACATTTCAAGTGTATGAGCATCCGTATTAATCGCTACTTTTACACCAGCATCTTGTGCTTGTTTTAATAATTTCGCGCTTAAATCTAGACGGTTTGGATTTGCATTTAATTCTAAAACTGTATTTGTTTCTTTTGCGAGTTCGATTAATAAGTCTGTATCTACATCATAACCTTCACGGCGTCCAAGAAGACGTCCTGTCGGATGAGCAATCATTGTGACATGCTTATTCTCTAGCGCCGCACGAAGACGTTTCATAATCGTTTCACGGTCTTGTGAGAAGCTCGAGTGAATTGCTCCAATGACATAATCTAATTCTGCTAATACTTCATCATCAAAATCAAGCGAAGCATCCGGTAAAATGTCCATTTCAATTCCGCGTAAAATTGTAATGTCTGGATACTTTTCGTTCATACGTTCAATTTCTTTCGCTTGTTCACGAAGGCGCTCTTTCGTTAAACCGTTCGCTACTTTCAAGTATTGTGAGTGATCCGTAATTGCCATAAATTTATATCCACGAGCACGGCATGCTTGTACCATCTCTTCAATAGAAAAAGCACCGTCACTCCATGTTGTATGCATATGTAAATCACCTTGTATGTCAGAGAACTGAATTAAGTTTGGATACTCTTTAATTAATTCAATTTCTTTTCCATCTTCACGCACTTCTGGCGGGATAAATGGAAGACCGAAATGAGCAAAGAATTCTTCTTCCGTCTCGAATGTTTTCACTTCACCTGTTTCCAAGTTCTCCACGCCATATTCACTAATTTTCTCGCCTTTATCTTTTGCGATTTGACGCATTTTTACGTTATGGTCTTTTGATCCTGTGAAATGGTGAAGAGTTGTAATAAACTCTTCTGGTTTTACTAAGCGGAAATCAATCGAAATATCATATTCATATTGAAGACGAACAGAAACTTTCGTATCCCCGCTCGCAATTACTTCAATCATATTATCGAATTGTAGTAAATGCTCACGTACTGCAGCTGGTTCTGTCGTTGCAATAATAAAGTCTAAATCTTTCACTGTTTCACGAACGCGGCGCAAACTACCAGCGCGCGAGAAACGAATTACCTCAGCAATATTCGACAATTTCTCCTCTATTTCCCCGGCAATAGGCAATACCATCGCGATTGGTAAACGCTCTGGACGAGATCCTACTTGATCGATTGCTTCTAATATTTTCTCTTCTGTCTTCTTACCGAAACCAGCTAAAGCTTGTACTTTATTTTCCTCACAAACCGCTTTTAGCGATTCCATATCAACAACACCAAGTTCTTTATATAACTTAGCTACCTTTTTACCACCAAGGCCTGGTAATTTTAATAACGGTAATAAGCTACTTGGCACTTCTTTTTCAAGCTCTTGTAATACTTCAGATGTTCCCGACTCTATATATTCTTGAATAACTGCTGCTGTTCCTTTTCCAATGCCAGGAATCTTCGTGAAATCTTCAATCTCAGAAAGACTACGATCATCACTTTCTAATGCTGCTGCCGCTTTACGAAACGCCGATATTTTAAATGGATTCGCGCCCTTTAGTTCCATAAAAAGCCCGATTGTCTCTAATAATTTAATCACTTGTTTTTTATTTACTTTCATCATTGTCCCGCCTTTCTTTCATAGAAAAAAACTTCTCTTTCCGAAAAAAGAGAAGTTATACTCTGCTACCTGTCTGCCATAGTTCCTTCACCTTTTCAGAGAGAATCGGTGTATCGTCTACAATTATTTTGCTAATTGATGATTGTTGTAATGGTGTTTGTAATTGTTCAATCGGAAGAATGTTCCCAATGATAATTAAGACAAACAAAATAATATATACTTCTAAAAATCCGAGGATTGCCCCCGCAAACGCATTTACTTGCTTTAAAACCGGTATTTCTGCAAACATATTTAACAAATTACCAAGTAATGAAAGTGCAATTTTTGTGATAATAAACAATATGATAAACGCAAGCGCTTGATAAAATACTGTCTCAATATTATTTGCATCAATCCATTCTGGAACAGATACGTTTTTATCAAATGGATACGGAATAAATTTCGCAAGTGCTGGCGCTAAATCTTTACAGTACCAGTATGCAACAAGGTATGCGATAATAAAGCTTGTTAACTTTACAAGTTGCAAGATGAACCCTCTGCGTAAGCCGAGGAAAAATCCCATAACAAGCAGTAAAATGATAATAATATCAATCATGTTATTCCATTCCTTTTTTTGTCATACTTTCTTTCAATTTCTCATGTTCTTCTTTTAATTTTATGTAATCGTGTATGACGTTTACCGCCGTCAATACCGCTAGTCTACTCGTGTCAAGCGAAGGATTCTTGGCATTGAGTTCGCGCATTTTATCATCCACAATCGCTGCTACCATGCGGATATGACTTGTACTTTCATCGCCAACAACTGAATATTGCTGACCATAGATTTCTACATTAATTCGACTTTTCTTTCCCTTTTGTTGTGACAACTCACCGGCCTCCAATCACGTACAGAATCCTAAAGTTTATCATACCATGAACCTTCATAATATGGAAACAGAAAGAACAATCCGATATGATAAAAATAACAATATAAAAAAAGGGGCGACCATTATGTCAAATTCTATCGTAATTCAAACAAGTTCTACAGTAATTGAAGACATGAAACAACAATATAAACATTCGCTTAGCCCGAAAACTCCGCAAGGCGGAATCTTCATGGCAAAAGTGCCATCGTGCACCATTACAGCGTATAAATCCGGAAAAGTAATGTTCCAAGGTGGACGTGCTGAAGCAGAAGCTGCCCGTTGGCAAACTGTCTCCCAAACTCCAAAAACAGCTGTAAAAAAATCTGTCGATTCACACCGTTATGCACCGCCTGCTTCTATCGGTACAATGTCAATCGTAGGGTCAGATGAAGTGGGTACTGGTGATTTCTTCGGACCGATGACAGTAGTTGCTGTATATGTGGATGCGAAGCAAATCCCACTACTAAAAGAGCTTGGTGTAAAAGACTCTAAAAACTTAAATGACGAACAAATTACTGCCATTGCGAAACAACTTCTTCACGTTGTCCCTTACAGCTCTCTCGTCCTTCATAACGAAAAATATAACGAGCTATTTGATAAAGGAAACAACCAAGGTAAGTTAAAAGCTTTACTACACAATAAAGCTATTACAAACTTATTAGCTAAAATTGCACCTACAAAACCTGAAGGCGTCTTAATCGACCAATTTACACAACCTGATACATACTACAAATATTTAGCAAAACAAAAACAGGTACAGCGTGAAAATGTTTATTTTGCGACGAAAGGCGAAAGCGTCCATTTAGCAGTAGCCGCTGCTTCCATTTTAGCTCGTTACTCATTCGTAAAACAGTTTGACGAACTAAGTAAAAAAGCTGGTATGCCGCTTCCAAAGGGTGCTGGTAAACAAGTTGATATCGCCGCTGCTAAATTAATTCAAAAACTTGGTAAAGAGCGATTACCTGAGTTTGTGAAACTGCATTTTGCTAATACAGAGAAGGCGTTTCGCTTATTAAAATAGTATCGACAAAAACAGGAGCCTACAAACTCCTGTTTTTTGTTTCACCCTACTATTGTCCTTATAGTTTTGTTATAATTACAATATACAGATTATTCTAACATAGGAGGAGATTCCCATTGCTACTTCTACAAATGATTCTAAATATTTTACTAGGTAATCCACACGAAAGACAGTTTGAAATTAGAGAAAACATTCAGCTACTCAGTGAGCAACGAGAGTTCAACGATTTAATAGAGCGTTACGGCCGGTCTTTCTTATTAAACTTTCGGATTCGAAGATTTATCGGGAAACACGATGCCCGCTCGTTAATACATAATCCAGCAAAACTGCAACACTTTTGTGAGGAACTTGAATGTATGATTAGAAAAAAGAGGTTTTTCATATGAACGCTGTAAAAGTTAAAAAGGTACTGTATGCTTTCGTACACATCGTAGGTCCTCTTTCTTACCTCACTATTTCTACCATTTGGGGAGCTTTTTTCACTACTAAATCTACATTTGAAAATATATCTGATAATCTCGGCGTGATGGCCATCTATTACGTGTTCATAAGTTTACTGTGGTTTTTCTATTTAGATCGATTAGACAAAGATGTAGATAATATTACAAAAGAGATTCATGATAAAAAGATGTAATACATAAAAAAGGAGAGTCTTGGCGACTCTCCTTTTTTATGTTAGCTTCGTTTCTGCTTCTTATTAGATGAAGGTACTTTATGAGAACCTGTTTCATGTGTCGTCGTTCCTTGTCCTTCTACTTCTGGAGAACCTAGGCCCGATCTTGAATGATCTTTTTTCACTTTTTTACTCATTTTATATTCACCCCTTCGCGTTACTTTTTGCTACGAGGGAATAAACTATACAAAATAAAAAGCGAGAGGAAATCCTCTCGCTTTTTTCATATTTTAGAATTCAGAAGAACCTGGAGTTCTTGGGAATGGAATTACGTCACGGATGTTAGCCATGCCAGTGATGTACATTAGGAAGCGCTCGAAACCTAGACCGAATCCAGCGTGTTTTGTACCGCCGTATTTTCTAAGTTCTAAGTACCACCAGTAGTCCTCTTCGTTCATACCTAATTCTTTAATTCTGTCTACTAAAACGTCCATTCTTTCTTCACGTTGACTTCCGCCGATTAATTCACCGATGCCAGGAACTAGAAGGTCAGTAGCAGCCACTGTTTTACCGTCGTCATTTAAGCGCATGTAGAATGCTTTAATGTCTTTCGGATAGTCCGTTACGAATACAGGGCGTTTGAAGATTTCTTCTGATAAGTATCTTTCATGCTCTGTTTGTAAGTCAATACCCCATTCTACTGGGTATTTGAAGTCAGCACCTGATTCTTGAAGTACTTTAATTGCTTCTGTATAAGTGATGCGACCGAAGTCAGAGTTGATTACGTTGTTCATGCGCTCTAGAACTGTTTTATCAACGAAACTGTTGAAGAATTCCATTTCTTCTGGTGCATGCTCTAATACGTATTTCATTGCATATTTCAGCATATCTTCTGTAAGGTTCATTACGTCACCTAGTTCAGCGAATGCAATCTCAGGCTCAACCATCCAGAACTCAGCTGCGTGGCGAGTTGTGTTTGAGTTTTCTGCACGGAATGTAGGTCCGAATGTGTATACATCACGGAATGCTAATGCATAAGCTTCAGCGTTCAGCTGTCCACTTACTGTTAAGTTTGTTTCTTTGCCGAAGAAGTCTTTTGATTCATCAACTTGTCCGTCTTCGCCTTTTGGTACGTTGTTTAAATCTTGCGTTGTTACGCGGAACATTTCGCCCGCACCTTCTGTATCACTACCAGTGATGATAGGTGTGTGAACATGTACGAATCCACGCTCTTGGAAGAATTGGTGAATCGCAAATGCTGCGATAGAACGTACGCGGAACGTTGCAGAGAATGCATTTGTTCTTGGACGTAAGTGAGCGATTGTACGTAAGTATTCAAACGTATGACGTTTCTTTTGAAGTGGGTAATCAGAATCTGATAAGCCCTCAATATCAATTTTTTCTGCTTTAATTTCAAATGGTTGCTTCGCTCCAGGCGTTACAATTACTTTACCTTCTACTTTAACTGAAGAGCTAAGTGGAAGTTTTGCAATTTCTTTGAAGTTATCTAATTCTGTATCGAAAACGATTTGAACGCTTTTGAAAAAGCTACCGTCGTTTAATTCGATGAAACCAAACGCTTTTGAATCACGTAAGTTACGAATCCACCCTGATACTTGTACTGTTTGACCTGCGTATTTATCTGTATCTCTATACAGACTTTTTACTAATGTGTTTTCCATAGTGAAATTCTCCTTTGCTGATATATTTAAATACAAAAAAACCTTTCATCCATAAAGGGACGAAAGGTTAAACTTCGCGGTACCACCCAATTTGTCATAAAGACCAACTTTAACTCGTATGTAATACATACTTCCCGGTTTGTAACAGGCCGGATTCCCGTCTAAGTCTACTCTTGAATACAAGATTCAATTTCGGTTAGCAACTCCAAGGTGTTCTTCACATATACCGCCTCATCAGGCTTTCACCGTCCCTGACTCGCTTTGGATTATAGTATATACTACTTTTCCTTATCATCGTCTTTCATTTTGTTAAACTAAAATTAATGTACTACATTCGAGAGAAAGATGCAAGATGTCGGAAAATATATCGGCGATTTTTGTAATATATCGACTTATCGACATTTTCCGACAACCAATCCAATAAAAAAATCACCGGAATAAATCCGGCAATTTCTTATTACTTACGTAACTCCGCACCAAATTTCTCTTCTACCGCTGTTAATACACGGTTATGTGCTTCTGTTACTTCTTCGTCTGTTAACGTACGCTCTGGATCGAAGTAGTTCATAGAGAATGCAAGTGACTTCTTGCCTTCTTCCATTTTTTCACCTTCGTATAAGTCAAATAGTGTTACGTCTTTCAGAAGTTCCCCGCCAGCTTCAGCAATAACTTGCTTCATTTCGCCAGCTTTTGTTTCTTTCGTTACGACAACAGCCATGTCACGTGTCATGGATGGGAAACGTGGAATCGCTGAGTAGTAAGTTTCTTCTGCGTCTGCACCGAATACTTTTACAAGAGATAGTTCAAATACGAATGTATTTTTCACATCTAATTGTTTTTCTGCTTCTGGGTGCAATTGACCGATGAAACCAATTACTTCGCCATCTAATACGATGTCAGCTGTACGACCTGGGTGCATACCTTCACGTTTTGCTGGTGCATATGTGATTTGGTTTGAAACGCCAAGTACGTCGAATAGTCCTTCTAGTACACCTTTCATAACAAAGAAGTCTACTACTTTTTTCTCACCTTGCCATGCATGGTGAAGAGCAAGACCTGTCATAACACCTGCAAGATGTTGTTCTTCTTTCGGAAGTTCTCCTTCTTCTGTCGGTAAGAAGATAGAACCTACTTCGTATAAAGCAACACTGTCGTTTTTACGTGCAACGTTGTATGAAACTGCTTCTAACAATTGTGGTACTAAGCTTAAACGAAGTTGGCTACGTTCTTCACTCATTGGAAGTGCAAGAGCGACAGGCGCCTTTTCGTTTGGCTCAACCATATATTGTTTCGCTTTGTCAGTGCTTGTTAATGAATACGTGATTGCTTCATATAAACCAGCACCTTCTAAGAAGCGACGTACTTTACGACGTTTCGTTTGTGCTGATGTTAATTTACCACGAGTCATTGTTCCAGAAGGTAATGTAACTGGAATGTGGTCATAACCGTATAGACGGCCCACTTCTTCTACTAAGTCTTCTGAAATTGTAATGTCAGGACGACGTGCTGGTACATTCACGTGGAATGTTCCTTCTACTTCTGTGAATGGGAACTTTAAGTTTGTGAACATTGTACCCATTTCACTTGCAGAAATATTTGTACCTAATACACGGTTTACTTTGTCAGCAGTAACAGATACTGTACGCTCTTGTACTTGTAAGTTGTCAGCTTCTACTACACCTTCAAGCGCCTCACCGCCAGCGTATTTCGCCATTAAAGCAGCTGCGTGTTGAATTGCTTCAAATGTACGTGTTGGGTCGATTCCTTTTTCGAAACGCGCACTTGACTCACTGCGAAGACCTAAGTCTTTTGATGTACGGCGCACTGTTTGACCCGCAAAGTATGCAGACTCAATTAGAACGTTTACTGTCTCATTTGTAACTTCAGAATCCGCTCCACCCATTACACCAGCAACAGCTAAAGCTTTTGTACCGTTTGTAATGACAAGATGGTGGCTTTGTAATGTACGTTCTTGATCATCTAACGTTTCAATTTTTTCACCTTCTTTTGCAAGACGAACAACGATTTCTTTTGAACCTAATTTATCGTAATCGAATGCATGTAACGGTTGACCGTATTCCATTAAAATGTAGTTTGTAATATCAACTACGTTGCTAATTGGACGAATGCCAGCTGCCATAAGGCGCGTTTGCATCCACATTGGTGACGGACCAATTTTTACGTTCTTTACCATTTTTGCAATGTATAATGGGTTTTCTTCTTTCGCTTCTACACTTACAGAAATGTAATCAGCAGTTTTTTCTGCTGTTTCTTGTAAGTCGATAGCTGGAAGTTTTACTTCACGGCCATAAATAGCAGCTACTTCATATGCAACACCTAACATGTTTAAGCAATCTGCACGGTTTGGTGTTAAACCAAGCTCAAGTACTTCATCATGTAAGTTTAAAATTTCAAGTGCATCTGCACCAACTTCAGCGTCACTTGGGAAGATGAAGATACCATCTGCATATTCTTTTGAAACTAACTTTCCATCAATGCCAAGCTCTTGAAGAGCACAAACCATACCGTGAGAAGCTTCACCACGTAGTTTTGCTTTTTTAATTTTGAAATTACCAGGTAGTACAGCGCCAACTTTTGCAACTGGCACTTTTAAACCTTTTGCAATGTTAGCAGCACCACAAATAATTTGAACTGGTTCTTCTTCACCGATATCGATTAAGCATTTGCTTAACTTATCAGCTTCTGGGTGTTTTTCACATTCTAATACGTGACCAACTACAACACCTTTTACACCTTTATTTAATACTTCAACGCCTTCTACTTCAATACCACTTTTCGTGATTTTGTCTGCTAGTTCTTGTGCCGTTACATCTTTAATATCTACATACTCTTGTAACCAACGATATGATACGAACATACTTATCCTCTCCTTCCCTTACGCTCGTTTGAATTGTTGTAAGAAACGTACATCATTTGTATAGAAATGACGAATGTCATCTACGCCGTATTTCAACATTGCGATACGCTCTGCGCCCATACCGAATGCGAAACCTTGATATTCTTTTGAATCATAACCAGCCATTTCAAGTACGTTCGGGTGAACCATACCTGCGCCTAAAATTTCAATCCAACCAGTTCCTTTACAAGTGCCGCAACCTTTGCCGTGACACATCATACAAGAAATATCCATCTCTACAGATGGCTCTGTGAATGGGAAGAAACTTGGACGAAGACGGATTTCACGATCTTCACCGAACATCTTTTTCACGAATACTTGCAGTGTACCTTTTAAGTCACTCATACGAATATTTTTATCAATTACAAGACCTTCAATTTGCATGAACTGGTGTGAATGCGTCGCATCATCGTCATCGCGGCGATACACTTTACCAGGACAAATAATTTTAATTGGGCCTTTTTCTTTATTATTTTCCATCGTACGTGCTTGCACAGAAGATGTATGTGTACGTAGTAACGTTTCTTCTGTAATGTAGAATGTATCTTGCATATCACGTGCTGGGTGATCTTTCGGTAAGTTTAATGCTTCGAAGTTGTAGTAGTCTTTTTCTACTTCTGTTCCTTCCGCTACTTCATAACCCATACCGATGAATACATCTTCAATTTGTTCAACAACAGCTGTTAACGGATGGTGACAACCTGTTTCAACAGGACGACCTGGTAAGGTAACATCAATTGTTTCAGTAGCTAATTTCGCTTCAATTACTGCTTTTTCTAAGTTGCTGATTTTGTCATCTAGACGCGTTTGAATCGCTTCACGTACTTCATTTACTAATGCTCCCATACGTGGACGCTCTTCTGCTGATAATTTTCCCATGCCGCGTAATACTTCTGTAATGGGACCTTTTTTTCCTAAATACGCTACGCGTACATCGTTTAAGCCTTTTAGCTCTTTCGCTTCTTCAATAAGCTCTAACGCTTTTTGCTTTAGCTCTTTTAAACGTGCTTCCATTTGGAACCCTCCTAATTTTAAAAATAAAAAAACCTCGCTCCCAAAAAGGGACGAGGTAAATTCGCGGTACCACCCTAAATTGACAGAACATGTCTGCCCACTCATTAGTTATAACGATCAATTCTGACCGGAACGCCTTTACATATACATGGTCCTGGCGTCAACTCCAGAGGTGAATTCACTTCCGTCTACCATAAGAATGCTTTCAGTCTACGGCATTCTCTCCCTATATGGCGATTTTGTAAGCTACTCTTCTCTATCAACGTTTTTCGTTATTTAACTTTTAATATAATGTACTTCAACTTATTATAAGAAGTTTTTTATTTGTTCGCAACCGGGCTTTGCAAATAATACGTTAAAATCCCTGCTGCAACTGCAACATTTAATGATTCTGCCCCGCCGTAAATCGGAATATACAAGTTTTGATCCGTTTTCGCAAGAATTTCTTGACGTACGCCGTTTCCTTCATTTCCTACAATTAATGCAAAACTACCAGCTGGTGTTACTTCCCCGTACGGAACTCCATTTTCAAGAGCTGTTCCATATACAGGAACGTTATTTTCTTTTAACTTGTCTACCCATTCTTCTAAGTTCCCTTTTACAATTGGTAAGTGGAAAATAGAGCCTTGTGTAGAACGGAGTACTTTACTATTATAAACATCAACACAACCTTCTCCAAGCACAACGGCATGAATGCCAGCTGCATCAGCTGTACGAATAATCGTCCCTAAGTTACCTGGGTCTTGCAGGCCATCTAGTAAAAGAAACTTTCCATCAGCAAGAGCTACTTCTTTCTCATGCTTTTCACAGACAGCAAATACACCTTGCGTCGTTTCTGTTTCACGAAGTACTTTTACGATTGCTTCCGGTACGATATACATCTCTACATCATTAACTGTCCAATCTTTCGGAAGGTCTGTCTGATCTGAAACGATAAGTTCTGTTACAACTCCTACTTTTAAAGCTTCCTCCACTAAGTGGAATCCTTCTACAAAAAATAAACCTTTTTTATCGCGTTCTTTTTTCGTTTGCAGCTTTTTCCACTGCTTCACACGCGGATTTTGTACTGAATCAATGTTTTTCATAATATGTATTTCCCTCTCTTCTTGTCTTATCATTATAGCCTATTTTTCATACATATTTACATAAAAAAGAACAAAAACTAACGTCAGTTTCAATTCTGAAGAAGAGGTGAAAACAATGAGTTTTAATTTACGCGGTGCTGTATTAGCAAATGTATCTGGTAATACACAAGATCAATTACAAGAAACAATTGTCGATGCAATTCAAAGCGGTGAAGAAAAAATGCTACCAGGTCTTGGTGTTTTATTTGAAGTCATTTGGAAAAACGCCGATGAAAATGAAAAGCACGAAATGTTAGAAACACTAGAGCAAGGATTAAAAAAATAAGCAATTTGAAAATCACCTTTGCATAGGCCAAGGTGATTTTTTTTGCGGAAAAATTTTTTCTTCTCCTAAACATTTCTACTTTACTAACGAACTATGATGGAGTACAATGTTCAAAATACATTTAAACCGACCGATTTTCTTTATAGACACCATAAGATAAAGTGAAACTTTAATTAGTGGGGAGGGGTGTTCATCCCCACTAATTATTAGTTGAACCAATCGGGCTTTTACGGGCAGTTGATTCCTCACCTAACTTCCCCGTATTCGCTGAATTTTGAAGTAGGAATCTTACTGCCCGTTAAAGCGGGATAAAAGGAGTGAATGTTTTATGCACCGTATTACGCTTGAACAAATTTTTAAACACCATATTACACAAAAATACGTAAATCGTTCTGGGATGGTCCACGCGATTGCTGTCGCTTACCATGCGTTTCACTTAGCTAAAAAGCATCACGCCTCAGTCGATGCTGCTACAAAGGCTGGTTTCCTTCATGATATCGGACATCATACGTGGTACACAGGCGGCGAATGGGACTATGATTTATATAAAAAGAATGATATACACGCAATTAAAGGAGCAGAAAGAGCTCATAAATTGCTTATTAGATTAGGAGAGCACCCTAAACTAGCAAAAGAGATTTCTATCGCCATTCTTCTTCATACTGATTCTTTCTTAGTAGAACAAGAAATTGAAAGAACATCTCTTCAAAACATTATTAAATGGGCAGACGAAGCAGATGAAGAACCGGGCGGAGCGCATCATTATCGAACAATTTCTTATGAAAAAGCATTAAAAGCTATTCAACAGTTAGACCGTTTAGTAGAGCGTGAATTGCAAATAGAGCAATCAAAATCGAATAACAAAGCAGAACATAGTTATCAATAAGAAAGAGGCATCACTATAGGGTGATACCTCTTTTATTATTTTATGGAAAATACACCTTTATATGTAATATTTAAATGTTACACCCGAAAACAATATGCTTTACAATTAAATATACAAATATAAAGAGGTGATTTTACAAATGCAACCCGCTACACAACTTTCTAATGAACAGAAATACTCTATGTCATGGTTACAATTTATTAGCTCCGTTTTATTCGCTTTTTTCGGAACCGGACTTATTACTGTGTTCCTCGCAATGCCATTAACAATTTATACAGCTGGTCTCACAAATAAAAAACAAATTGCCCTGTACGAATCTATTGCCAATACCGCAAGTACCGTATTACAACTAGCCGTACTGTTATTCTTCATTTTTAAATTCGAACCCGCAAAAAAATTACTACTAAAATCTTTTAACTTTAAAGCACTGAAAGAATGGCGCACATACGTATATTTACTTCTTTTCTTCGTTATAAACATCGTACTCAATTACATACTGTTAAATTATGTGTTCCAAAATGCAACGAAGCAGCAATCTTCCGCACTAAGCTTAGACGTCTTTAAGCAATATCAAATATTATTGCTTCTCAGCTTCGCCATACTCACACCCATTTTTGAAGAACTTATTTTCCGTGGTTTTATACTTCGCTTCTTCTCAGAACGCTTTCCATTTTGGATCGCAGCCATCGTAACAAGTTTCTTCTTCGGTATCGCTCATACATACTCACTTGGGGTTATGGTAATTACTTTCTTCATGGGATTATTAATGGCTATTTTATGTAAAAAAACAAAATCCATTATTCCAGCTATGTTATTTCATATTATGAATAATATGTTGGCGTTCTTGAGTTAAAAAGAGGTATCATCGCGATACCTCTTTTATCATAACTTCAAACTCTTCTTCCGTTTACACAGAACATCAATGTAAAATTACTACGGTCTGTAAATATTAGCCTCAAAATATCATTTTTATTACAATGATGACTTTTTTGTATAAATATCCTATAATTTTTATATATAATTATAAAGTATAAAAGGATAGGTGATTCACTATTACACAAGCCACGCAACTAACTTACCCACAAAAACATCCTATGTCACTCTCACAATTTCTATTTTCACTCGTTTTTGCAATTTGGGGAACAGGATTTCTAGCCGACCTCTTTATAGGTCTTCCTACCGTTATTTATACAGAAGGTTTAACCAATCCAAAACAAATTGCTTTAACAAAATCACTTACTACTTTTGGGAAGAATTTATTTGTATTGTGCATTTTATTAATTTTAATTTATGCATATAAGCCATTAAGAAATTTAATTGTCCCAACACTAAACTTTACAGCATTAAAAAAAGTAAGCACATACATCTATATCATTCTTTTTTACGGACTACATATCGTTAATGATATATTTATAATTAATAATATTCTTCCTGATGCGGTAAAAGAGCAGTCATCCGCTTTAGACCTAGAAATGTTAAAACAATACAAACTATTATTACTAATAGGTGGCGCTATACTTGTACCTATTTTTGAAGAACTTATAGTCCGCGGTATTATTCTTCATTTCCTACTACAGCGTTTCCCATTTTGGATTGCAGCGCTTGGGTCTAGCTTCCTCTTCGGAATAGGTCATATATACTCAACTGGTGTGATGTTTAGTATGTTCATCATGGGTCTATTTATGGCCATTTTATGTAAAAAAACAAAATCCATTATTCCAGCTATATTACTTCATATTATGAATAATATGTTAGCCTTTTTAGGATAAAGAGAGGTATCATCACAATACCTCTCCTTACTCTTTTATCACAACTTCAAACTCTTCTTCCACATAATGCTTCATAAAGATTTCTTTATCTTTCTTCTTTAAATGATTTAATATATGTTCCATATCATTACTAATTTCTCTTTTAGTAGTATCGGTATGTACCGCTATTTCATCTATTTGATCTATTCCTTTTTCATTTACTGTCTTCGTATATTTTCTCGCATAATCGATATATTTATATTTTGTAATAGCTACAATCCAATTTTTTTAGAATATTTTTCTCTTCATCATACTTTTCAATATGATTCCAAATTGCCAATAACACATCATCCATCCATACATTCCTCTTGCACATCTTCAAACGAAGCTAAATACTTCTGAATAATACTTTTTATTAGTCCGCTGTACTGCTCGATAATAAAATATAATGCTTTTTCCTCCCTTTTCCTTAGCTGATTCACAACATTTTCTTCTGTAATTTTCATACGTCTCCTCCTCTCTCATGCTCTACATCTATTAATTCGTATCGGTACTACTCATTTCTATCAATTTATACATATTTGTTAATAATATCCAAAATAAACCTCATGTAGTAAAATATAACTGATTACAAAGAAGGAGATTATATATGTTGAGCTTACTTTGGATTGTTTATATGCCACTTCTTGTTTTATGCGGATTTTTCGGTGGTATTTTTTTAATTGTTACTAGCGTGAAACACCGTAAATTATTTGTCGGTTTAATGGGGCTACTTAGCTTTTCCTTTGTCACACTACCTTTTGTTTTTTGGGGCATGGGAGTGGAGAGCAATACAATCATCCCTATTTCAACTACTTTATATTGGATACTGTTTTCTTTAACTGGATTATTAGCAGGGATAAGTGGATTACAAGCCAAAATTAAAAGTATACGTAATATGGGATTCATTATTTTTACCGCTGGAATATTAGGGGTTATTTTCTGGGTGCTCATGTCTGTAGGTGATTCATTCTATATATAACATTTTTTGAAAACCAAAAATCGGAGGTAATACAGAAGTGTTCGGAATATTAACTTGGATGATTTTAGCTCTTACTTTGATGATATGTGAATTCGTCGTTAGTATCTTTTTAATTATTGTTGGTATTAAATATCGTAAATCAGTTACAGGGGCTACAAAAAAGAAGACAAATACATCAGCAACTACCACTACGCATATCACATCATCTCTTAAGCCAATTTTAAAAGCTAATATTCAAATAACACCAAATGGCGCAAAGAAAGTTGCATATTCAGTAACACCAAATAAAAAAAGTGTATCAACAAGTAAGACATGGCATTACACAGGTAAAAAGAAATATATAGCTGTAAAAACAGCCGTACAAGTTACAACATCAATGGGTGTTTCACCTAATGGTTCTTCTGCGGGAGGAGTTACACTTGGAAAATAAAATAAAAGGGGTAAGTTCATATGGTAAATTCCATATATTTAATACTTTTATTTATCAATGGTTTAAATCTAAAGTAAATAAGGGACATACATTAGTCTCCTATATTCCTTTTATTACAAATGAGAGTCAAGTTGATGAAATGCGTCCATTCTTTGAGGAAGTAGAAGTGAATGTAGAAGATAATGATATTCAAACATCTCATATGACACATGAGGCAATGGATTTGATTTATAAAACATTAGTTGATAAAGAATGGGATTCTTCTTATTCAGATATTTTTTCCTTTTTTAATGATGAAGCAAATAAATTTGCTGTGTTGGATTTTGATTCTTTGCATAAAAAAAGAGAAAAAATTTTTTATCGGAGAGGTTCAAGTGCCCCATTAAAATTTGATGATTTTATATCTAATCTAAAGGTTGCAGATGAAAATGCGGAAAATTTTGAGGATGAAGGTACATTTTTATTCCCACCACCACTTATCGTAAATGAAGAAAAGATAAATAAAATGATGGATTATTTATCTAAATTTGGCATCACTGTTAAGATACGTACAGTTTCTACTGATATTAGAGAAGAGTATTGTTTGGACTATATTAGTGTGAAATTTAATGGTTAAAAGTAAAAAAGCAGGGAAATTAATTCCCTGCTTTTCTATTTGGTTTATTTCCTGATTGTAAGAAGAACGATAACACCCATGCAACACCTGCTAATATTGTTGCAATTAAGAATGCATCGTTAATACCGTTAATTGCAGATAGCTTTGAAATTTGTCCATATAATAGTTGCGTGCTCATCGCATCTCCTGCTTGCGCTGATCCAGCTAAGGCCGCTAAGCTTTGCCCCATGCCATGTACTTTATCAACTAAAATTGGGTTTGACGTTGTTAACATGTTACCGTAATCTGCTACGTGAGCAGTTGTTTGTTGCGTCATAAGTGTGATTAAAATCGCTGTTCCGATTGAACCAGCTACCTGCCTTGATGTATTTTGCGTTGCTGTACCGTGAGAAATTAATTTCATCGGCAGTGCGTTCATACCAGCTGTCATAATTGGCATCATAATGAATGACATACCAATTGAACGTATAATATAGTCCGTCATAATAACGCTATATGGCGTATCCATTGATAACTTTGTAAATTCATATGTCGCAAACGTTGTAATAGCTAATCCAACAATCGCTAACGGACGAATTCCATATTTATCAAATAGTTTACCTGCAATAGGTCCCATGATTCCCATAATTAATGAACCTGGAAGTAATAATAAACCTGATTCAATTGGTGTGAAGCCACGAATGTTTTGCAGATATACTGGAAGTAGTAACATACCTCCGAATAATGCCATCGTAACGATTGCGTTAATTAATAAAGTGAAAGTAAATACTGGATATTTAAATACTTGTAAATCAAGCATTTTATTGTCTGTTGTCAACTCTCTCCAAATAAATAACGCTAAACCAATTACACCGATAACAAGTGAAATAACAACTTCGGCACTAGTCCAACTATTATTTCCAGCTTCACTAAATCCGTACAACAAGCTTCCTAGTCCAATACTTGAACTAATAACACCAAATACATCTAATTTCGTTTTAGATACTGGCTGAGCTAGTGTAAAGAATTTTAAAGATAGGAAGGTAATAATTAAACCGATAATAAACATCGCATAGAACATTAAGTTCCAGCTGTAGTTTTCAATTACCCAACCTGTTACAGTTGGTCCGATAGCTGGAGCTAAAATCATCGCTACACCTAGTAATCCCATCGCTGCTCCGCGCTTATGAGGTGGGAATAATGTCATGAAGATATTCATACCAACCGGCATTAAAATACCTGCACCGACCGCTTGAATAATACGACCTGTCATCATCATTGTAAAGTTTCCTGATGTAGCACAAATGATAGATCCTACAGTAAAGAATAACATTGCTGCTACGAATAATTTACGATACGTAAATCGTGAAACTAAAAAGGCACTAATCGGTACTAAAATACCATTTACAAGCATGAATCCTGTAATTAACCATTGTGCTGTTGAAGTTGATACGTTAAATTCATTCATTAACGGTGGCAATGCAACGTTAATAATTGTTTGGTTTAAAATAGAAACGAACATACCGAGAATTAATACTGTTACAACTGCTTTTACATTTACATTCTCTATAGGCATAGACGTTTGTTTTTTCGGCATTTCTTTTTCTTGTTTTACTTCTTCTTGCTTGCTTGTTTCTAACTCAACTACATTAGAAATTTCTACTTCTTGCTTTTGTTCATTTTCTTTCTCTTCTGTTTCTACCTTACTTACTTCTATTTTACTTACGGCTGGGACTTGTTCTTCTCCCACGTTCGTTTTTTTCTTTCGTAAAAGACGATTTACAAGGAAGAAGACGATTATACAAAATAGTGCATATCCTACAATTGCAATTGAGGACATCTCATCTCCCCCTTACTTATGAATACGAACTGACACATTCATTCCAGGAACAATATTTACTGATTTACTATGATCTAAAGAAATTTTAACTGGTACAACTTGCTTTACTTTCGTATAGTTCGCTGTTGCGTTACTTGATGGTAACATTGAGAATGTGTTCGCTGTTGTTAAGCCAACTTGTTCTACTTTTCCTGTTAACGTTGTATCTGGGTATGCATCTACATATACATCTACTGTTTGACCTTTTTGAACATCATCAATTACTGTTTCTTCAATATTTGCTGTTACCCATAAATTGTTCATATCAAATGCATAAGCAATCGGGCTACCTGCTCCAACGAAAGCATTTGTTGTTGCGTTTGATTGTACAACTGTTGCGTTTTGCGGAATTGTTACATCTACTGTTTGTTCTCCATTTGCTGCTGCTACAGTAACAGCACCTAATTTATCGTTTTCATTGTAGTTCTTACCTACTTCTGCTTTCCAGTCAGTTAGTTTACCTGCTACTGGTGACGCAATCGGAATTACCTTTCCGTCAATCTTTGCATTGTCTGTTTTTAAGTAATTTTCCGTTTGGTTGTAATAGTAATAAGCGCCAATACCGCCGCCAACTAGTACAATTAATGTGATAATGTTGATAATTACCATTCTTCGAAACTGATTCATTGCATTCCTCTCCTTATATCGCATATAATTTTTTTCTAAACTATTTATGTCCTTATTGTTTAGATTGCTTAATTGTTAATTATATTAACTTTTAAACAAAAAAATCACACCATCTGCGGTGTAAATCGAAATTTATCTACCTGCGAGCGGTGCTGATTTCTGAAGGACTATCGTTTATAATTATAAATAATTATTTTAAATCTACAACCGACAATTTACGTATGAAATGTCGTTTAAACAACAATATAACGCTGATATGTTGTTTAAGTAAAGAAAATTAAACAAGGGGAAATAAAAATGTCTATTAAAAATACAAATGATCCACGTGTAAAACGGACGAGACAACTCATACAGGATGCTTTTGTCGCTTTAGTAGGCGAAAAAGGGTTTGAAAATGTAACTGTTCAACATATTGCAGAACGTGCTCCTGTAAATCGTGCTACGTTTTATAGCCATTATCACGATAAATATGACTTATTAGACAAAAGCATTGAAGAAATGTTAGAGAAGTTAACAAAAGTCATTAAACAAAAAAATAGAAATAAAGAAGATTTTCAACTTACATTTGATTCACCACATCCAAGTTTTTTGGCCTTGTTCGAACATATTGCAGAAAATGCGAACTTCTATAACGTCATGCTTGGTGATAAAGCTGCCGGAAATTATACGTATAAAATGATGAAAGCAATTCAAACACATTTAACATTAAGCCTCTCTATTTCACAACCTAACGATGAAAAACTAATGGTTCCACGTGATATTCTTATTAGTTATGTTACTGGTGCCCACCTCGGCATGATTATGTCATGGCTAAAAAAAGGAATGATATATACCCCGCATTTTATGGCCATGCAATTAACTCGTTTAATCATTTTAGGGGCTCATACTGCAGCTGGATTAGAACGGCCTTTTTAAAACATAAAAAAGCGAAGGAGAGGCTCCTTCGCTTTTTCTATTAATTAAATGTAATGTTATGTACTGCCTCTTTATCAAGACGTTTAATAACTTCTACAATTAACTTCACTGCATTTTCATAGTCATCACGGTGTAACATTGCCGCATGAGAATGAATGTAACGCGTTGCAATCGTAATGGCCATAGACGGAATACCATTTACAGCAATATGAATGGCACCTGCATCCGTTCCACCGCCCGCTACTGAATCATATTGGTATGGAATTTGTAATTCATCAGCAACATCAACTACAAAGTCACGTAAACCTGTATGACCAATAACAGAAGCATCATATAAAATAATCTGTGGTCCATCACCCATTTTACTTTGCGCTTCTTTTGATGTTACACCAGGTGTGTCACCAGCGATACCAACATCTACTGCGAACGCGATATCTGGTTTAATATAGTTTGCAGATGTTTTTGCACCACGAAGACCGACTTCTTCTTGTACAGTCCCGACGCCATATACAACGTTTGGATGCTTTTCATCTTTTAATTGTTTTAATACATCAATTGCAATTGCACAACCAATTCGATTATCCCATGCTTTTGCAAGTAACATTTTTTCATTCTTCATCACTTGGAATTCAAAGTAAGGTACAACTTGATCTCCTGGTCGTACGCCCCACTCCATTGCTTCTTCTTGGCTAGAAGCACCAATATCGATGAACATGTCTTTAATTTCAACTGGCTTTTTACGCGCTTCTGGAGGTAAGATATGAGGTGGTTTTGAACCGATAACACCTGTTACATCTCCTTTACGCGTTACAATTGTTACGCGCTGTGCAAGCATAACTTGTGACCACCAGCCACCAACTGTTTGGAAACGAAGGAAACCTTTGTCATCAATTTGCGTAATCATAAAGCCAACTTCATCTAAATGACCTGCAACCATAATTTTCGGGCCGTTTTCTTCCCCTACTTTTTTCGCAACTAAACTTCCTAAATTATCAGTAGAAAGTTCATCCGCAAACGGCTCAATATATTTCTTCATTACTTCACGTGGTTCACGCTCGTTACCCGCAATACCACGTGCATCTGTTAATTCTTTTAGCATTGTCAATGTCTCGTCTAATTTTGTCATTGCCAACACCCTCCTTTTTCTTCAGTCACTTCATTATACAAAAGGAAATTGAAATATTCAAAAATTAACTTAGTATCCTTGTGTTTGACGCTGATGATTTACTTCGTTTTTATCTAAATATGCCTTTTCAATCTCTTCTTGTTCAAACTCAAGCGCTTGTCCTAGTCGAAGGTAGCTTGTAAATAATTCAATATAGTTCGTAATAGATGGTTGATCTGTAAAACGAATTACCTTCGCATATGTGTCTAAGAAAATTTCTACTTGTGTTTTATTCGTCTGTGCACACTTATAGAATAGGAAGTTTTTATCAATCCCTAAATCAATTCCGATTGATAAAATAAAATGTAAACCATCTACGTATTCTTCTAGTATGACTTCACGTTCTGATGCTGGTTTGTTGCTCCAATATTTAAAACAACGTGTTTCATTTGCAAGTTCTCCAATTTCTACAAGAAGAGCTAACATTTTCTCTTTTAACAATTTTTTCGGTTGTAAGTCATGTTCTTTCGCAATACGGTCATCTAATTCTTTTTGTAATTTAAATAGTTGTAGTAAGTCCACTCTATTGTCCTCCTCCAACATCGCATGTTACGCAACAATGTTGTTTCATTTCAAAGTTCATTATTATTTTTCATTTCTTATTAATAAGTAAGCCATTTACCTCTTTACAAAATAGCTTGTCCTTAATTTACAAATACGTTTCAATCATCACGATTAGATTGTTCACTCCGATTGGTGATAGGTAATCATTATTTGTGTATTGTCCACTAATGAAAATGTTATTTTATCTGATGAAAGTTCCATATCATCTTTCCATTATAGCAGTGTCGTTTCACCTAGGAAAGATACTCTTCTTTCCAAAGGGGCATAATAAAAAAAAGCCAGAAGGATTCTCCTGACTTCATATGTATATTCTTCTATATTGCTATAGCTTTTATATAGGTTTTGTCATATCAATAACGACATCTCTCTCTTTGTATACAAACAAAAAACCTTAGAAGAAAAATCTTCTAAGGTTTCAACTAATTAATTAGTTAATGTTGTTTTTTGCAACTGTTGCTAATTCAGCGAAAGCTTTTTCGTCATGAACAGCTAAGTCAGCAAGCATCTTGCGGTTAACTTCGATGCCAGCATTTTTAAGACCGTGCATTAAGCGGCTGTAAGAAAGACCATTCATACGAGCTGCTGCGTTGATACGTGTAATCCATAATTTACGGAAGTCACGTTTCTTTTGACGGCGGTCACGGAATGCATACATTAGAGATTTCATAACCTGTTGGTTAGCAACCTTGAATAATGTATTTTTTGAACCGTAGTAACCTTTTGCTAATTTAATTACTTTTTTACGACGTTGACGAGTAACTGTACCACCTTTTACTCTTGGCATAATATTACCTCCTAATTGTTCTATATATCAGCCGAACTTATTTTAAGTTGTCAAGCATTTGACGAATGCGTTTGAAGTCACCAGCGCTTACTACACCAGCTTTACGTAGTTTACGTTTAGCTTTTGTAGATTTGTTAGCGAATAAATGGCTTGTGTAAGCGTGAGAACGTTTCAGTTTACCTGATCCAGTCTTTTTGAAACGCTTTGCAGCGCCGCGATGAGTTTTTTGTTTAGGCATAGGTATTTCCTCCTCTATCTATTACTTATCGTTTTTCGGTGCTAAAACTAAGAACATACTGCGTCCTTCCATTTTAGGCTTAGATTCGATTGTACTAACTTCAGCACAAGCTTCTGAGAAGCGATCTAAAACACGTTGACCGATTTCTTTATGAGTAATGGCACGTCCTTTAAAGCGAATTGACGCTTTAACCTTGTCGCCTTTCTCTAAAAACTTGATAGCATTACGAAGTTTTGTGTTAAAGTCGTGTTCATCAATTGTTGGACTTAAACGAACTTCTTTCATGCTAATTACTTTTTGATTTTTGCGCTGTTCTTTTTCTTTCTTCTGTTGCTCAAAGCGGAATTTACCGTAGTCCATAATGCGGCATACTGGCGGTTTCGCATTTGGAGCAACTAATACTAAATCAAGATTAAGATTTGCAGCTAAGTCTAAAGCGTCATTACGAGACTTGATTCCAAGTTGATCGCCATTTGCGCCAACTAAACGTACTTCACGTGCACGAATTTGCTCGTTAATCATCATATCCTTGCTAATAGTAAGCCACCTCCAAGGTTTTCTCAGAACATAGTTTGTAGTCATAGAACCCGACAAAAAAAGTGCGGGCATACGACACCCACACTTGTAAAATCTTAAGTAAGAAATACATTTACCTGTAAACTGCGAATGCGTCCATCAGGTGAGAAGCGGGTGCTTCTACTTGTTCCACAAAACAATATTCTATTATCCTTGATGAGTTTATCATAGGACATGACGTCTGTCAAGAAGACGCGATGTGTTTTACTAACAACAAGAAATATTGTAACAAACAACTAACATACTTGCAATACTTTTTTATGATAAGTGTTACATGGTTTTTTTTTCTAATTTTTCTTACTCATATTACATAGAAAAGCCGCGGTATACCGCGGCTTTTTCTTATCGTTTTCCTTCTACTTTAATCATATCAACAAAAGCATCTAATGCGATTGTTTCTGATTTTTGTTCACCGTATTTACGTACGTTTACGCCGTTTTCAGTTACTTCATTGTCACCTACTACAAGCATGTACGGAATTTTTTGCATTTGTGCTTCACGGATTTTGTAACCAATTTTCTCTTCACGAGTATCTAATTCAACACGGATACCAGCACGGCGTAATTCGTCTTGTACTTTCTTCGCATAGTCTAAATGTACTTGCGGAGAAACTGGAATTACTTGTACTTGAACTGGAGCTAACCAAGTTGGGAATGCACCTTTGTATTCTTCAATTAAGAAGGCTACGAAACGTTCCATAGTAGATACAACACCACGGTGAATTACAACTGGACGATGTTGTTTACCGTCTTCACCAACGTAAGATAGTTCAAAGCGTTCTGGAAGTAAGAAGTCTAATTGTACAGTTGAAAGTGTTTCGTCTTTTCCAAGAGCAGTACGAACTTGAACGTCAAGTTTTGGACCGTAGAATGCCGCTTCACCTTCAGCCTCATAGTAATCAAGACCCATTTCATCCATAGCTTCTTTTAACATACCTTGTGCTTTTTCCCACATCTCATCATCAGCATAGTACTTTTTAGTATCTGCTGGGTCGCGATAAGATAGACGGAATGAGTAGTTCTCTAAACCGAAATCTTTGTACACTTCTAGAGTTAAGTTTACAACACGTTTTAATTCTTCTTTAATTTGATCTGGGCGTACGAAAATGTGCGCATCGTTTAAAGTCATTCCGCGTACACGTTGTAATCCAGATAACGCACCTGACATTTCATAGCGGTGCATTGTTCCAAGTTCCGCAATACGGATTGGTAATTCACGGTAGCTGTGAATATCGTTTTTATAAACCATCATGTGGTGAGGACAGTTCATTGGACGAAGAACTAACTCTTCATTATCCATTTCCATTGATGGGAACATACCATCACGGTAGTGGTTCCAGTGACCAGAAGTTTCATAAAGCTCTCTGCTTCCTAGTACTGGAGTGTATACGTGATCATAGCCTAAGCTTGCTTCTTTATCAACGATGTAACGCTCGATAATGCGGCGGATTGTTGCACCCTTTGGTAACCAAAGTGGTAAACCTTGTCCTACTTTTTGGCTATTAGTAAATAGTTTTAATTCTTTACCTAATTTACGGTGATCGCGCTCTTTCGCTTCTTCAAGCATACGTAAGTGCTCATCTAATTCTGCTTTCTTAACGAATGCAGTACCGTAAATACGTTGTAGCATTTTATTATTGCTATCACCGCGCCAGTAAGCACCTGCAACGCTTAATAATTTAAATACTTTAATTTTCCCTGTAGATGGAAGGTGAACACCACGGCAAAGGTCGAAGAATTCGCCTTGCTCATAGATTGAAATAACTGCATCTTCTGGAAGATCGTTAATTAAATCTAATTTTAACTCATCGCCGATTTCTTCAAAACGACGAATTGCTTCTGCACGTGGTACTTCATGACGAACGATTTCTAAGTTCTCGTTCACAATTTTTTGCATTTCTTTTTCGATTTTCTTGAAGTCTTCAACTGTAATTGCTTCTTCCATATCAATATCGTAGTAGAAGCCATTTTCAATTACTGGACCAATGCCAAGCTCAACCTTAACATCTTTATATAAACGTTTTAACGCTTGTGCTAAAAGGTGAGCTGTTGAGTGGCGTAAAATATATAAGCCATCTTCAGAATCTAATGTAATGATAGAAACTGCACCATCTTCTTCGATTGGTGTAACAAGATCGATCATCTCATCATTTAATTTTCCAGCCACAGCTTTTTTCTTTAAGCCTGGGCTAATAGAAGCTGCGATTTCTTCAGTTGTTACGCCTTTTGGAAACTCCTTCACAGCTCCATCAGGGAAAGTAATTTTAACTACATCTGCCATCACTGGTCACTCCTCTTTTTCTCAAAATAAAAAACACTCATCCCGTAAAAAGGGACGAGTGTTGAATTCGTGGTTCCACCCTTGTTCCAATTAACATAATTGTTAATTGCTCAAGTTCAACATAACGGTGTTGTCCGTTAGCAATTACTAGAAAAACCGTTCACTGCTAAAGTTTAGAGGTGGTAAGTAATAATCCCGTACTAGGAAGCTCACACCCTAAGGCTTCCCTCTCTGAAAATCGTAGAAAACTACTCATGTCCTCATCATGACATTTCAATATATTTCATTTATGTAGGTAATTATATGCTCAAAAACTTAGAAAATCAAGGGCGTTACCTTTATTTTTTAAATTTTTCACATTGCGCTCAAACTCATGTAATCCATGTAATTGTACCCGTTCTTGAAATACATTTCGCAAAGTAATAATCATATTATGGTCTTGTTCTTTCGTATATAAATAAATTTTTTTCGGCGAAATAGAAAGAAGTGGTGCAATTACTTTCGTATCAATATATACATCCTTTTGTTTTAATAAGTCTTCATCTATATATTGAACCAATTTCTCTTGTTTTAAACGTCTACCTTTATCATCATAGAAAATAAAACTTTCATCAAAAATAAGATGCACACATGACAAACGTGATTTCCGGCTACGAACTTGTTGCCGGAGCGTTTCAATAAACATTTGATATTCTTGTTCTAACTTATACTCATCAATTGCCACTTCAGCAAGCTTAGCTACCATTTCCCTATATGTACGAAGACGAAAGCGAACATATGATGAAAACGAGAATGAAAGTGGATCACAAAGCCAGTTATTTAAAGAGGATTTAATATATGATTCAAATGTGTGACGTGTTAATTCACGAGCAATTCCTTTTCTTCTCCCTTTTAAAATCTCTTGTGCCATATGCAATATTTGATGACACTCTTCCTCTTCTTCATAAAAAAACTTCTCTTTTAAGATTGTATATATCCACTCATTTTGTTTCACATTCACAATGAAATATACCATTACCGGCAATAAAATCTTTTCAATATAATTTGATTCACATACTGGTATGTGAATCACCACTTTTTGTTCCTGTAAATACACACTCGTTTCCTTATATAACAGTTCCGCTCTTTTCAGTAGTTGTCTATATACATGCATAGCATCATTTTTTTCTTCGAAGCAAATTTCAATCACTTTTGTCCCCCCTTTTATCCCTGCTCTAAAGGATTGTATCTATACGTTACAAATCCTATAAGAGTCCGTCCCGCGTGAAAGTTCACTCTTAGTAGAATTACATTTCCTATCGTTAGAAAATCCACTCGATATGGCTTGCTAATTTTATATATATTAAGGGAGGGAGAAAAAAATGATACAAGCTACTAGGAATTTTCAATAAGAACTTTTCATTTTATCATTCGACTACTTTAAAAAGCGTTTAACTACGAAAAAAAGAGCAAGCTTCTCAGCTTACTCTTTACTTATGACGACGGTTTTTCCCGCCAATTGGAATTGGTTTCGCTAAATATTTAATTCGCTCCATAATACGAGCTGCTTTCATTTCTTCCGCTTCACCGCGCTGCGTATATGTTAAATGATGTTCTAGCTGTTTAAAATCAAAGTTAGACGTAAAGAACGTCGGTAAGTTTTCTAACATACGGAATTGCAAAATTGCACCGAGTACATCATCACGCACAAAGCTTGACATCGCTTCTGCTCCAATATCATCTAACATTAAAACTTGTACGCGTTTCACCGCATCAATCTTTTCCCCAATTGAATTATCTTGAATCGAACTTTTAATTTCACGTAGAAATTCAGGGAAGTATACGAGCATCGAACTTATTTTCTTTCGAGCAAGCTCATTCGCAATTGCTCCTAACAAATACGTTTTCCCTACACCAAATTTACCGTACAAATATAAACCTTGTACTTTTTTACCAGGTTCATATGTACTTAAAAACTCATTAGCTGCACCAATCGCATCAATACGCGCATCTAAATCTGAAGGGTCTAAGTTTTCCATCGTTGCTTGTAAAATATCAGTTGGCATATATACACTTTGAACGAGCTTTTCATATTTCTTCCTCTCGTCATATGCTACTTTTCTAACACAACGATCATATTGAATATCAATCATCTTCCCTTGGATAACGAGCTTTGGCTCATATCCTTGCAGCATGTTTTTACACGAACCTAGATCCGGACAATCCGCGCAACCTACACTTTGTCCAATATATTCGTATAATTTCACAAGACTGCGTTCAATCATAGACGTTGTTACTTCCCCTTTATGTTCGTCTATAAATTCTTTCACACGCGGATGTGCCATTACTTCCGCCTTTAATACTTCATATCTATTTTTAAAATTTTCATTTTCCATTAACTTTGCAAATGAATTTTGAATATGCTCCATTTTCTCACCTCAAAGAGCGTTCATTCTCTTCTATTAATCACGCTTATATTTTTTTAACACTTCTTCTAATCGTTTTCGTTCGTCCTCTAACGTACTTGCACCTTTTTCAGCACTTACATCTTTTTTCACAGTTTCTTTCTCTTGTTCTTTCGGCTCTTCTTTCAGCCAATCTGGTACCATTTCTTTTCGTACTGTTTTCTTGGATGTACGACCTTTCTTCTTCGTCTCAGCCCATTCTTGATATTGACGATTTTCTTCTTTCGCTAATGCCATTGCTTCAGCAACTGTACCGACCTTTTTACGTGCCCAATGTCCAGCAATCTTCTCCACATACGTTTTCGCAAGTTTCATATCTGAGCGTAGCATAACGTAATAAATAAGTACATTCACAACACCTGGTGTTAACTTTTGATTCATCATTACATCTTCAACAATTTGCAAGTCAGCCTTCGTCGCCTCTGCACCGCCAGAGATTTCTTTCAATAGTTGCTTTGGTGAGATTTCCTCTAACTGTTTGATTAACATCTCTTCTTGCGATGTAGGCTCTTTTTCTTTCATCATACGTGCAGCGTGAGGCTGTACTCTTTCACTTAATACAGGTAACGCTTGACCGTTTTCGAACTGATACCAATCACGCGCTCCTTTTCTAAGCCTTTCGATATCAATTGTCTGCATCTCTGTCACCGCACCAAGAACGATATTTTGCATCGATAACACATCTACATCATACACGTAAGCAAGTGTAATGACACATTCTCGCACTTGATCTGTAATCGCCTTTTTAGGAACAAGAGCGGACAAGCCGTCTACAAATAAGGAGAAATCAAAGAAATCATTCCAAACTTTTGGAGCATCTCCCTTTTCATTACTTGGCATAACTGTCGCTTTTGGAATACGAAGATCTTCTTGCGCATGCTCAAGCTGTCCTGGATTAAACGAACCAAATACATCATTAAAAGAACGCGTAACATTTTCATACGATACAAAATCAAATTCTTCTTCTAAGAAATATTGTTTTACTTGATTATATTTTGTCCGACTCAATCGATTGTATAAAAAGATACTTAAAACAATATCATCAAAAAACTGCTTCGGGGATAAAGGTGGTTGCAGCTCATATATAAACATTCGAATATCTTTTTCTTTCTTAATATATACTTTTAAAAGCCCAATTGCTTCTAACTTTACTCGTTCCTCATACACTTCGGGAAGTTGCATTTGCATGGTCACCATAAGGGAATGGTGCGTATTCTCTTTTCCAAACACACGATCTTGATCTAACTCTCCCCATAGCGTCATGTACAAGCTAAAAGCTCTACTACCTATTAACGGCTGATATAACATCGTTAACACTTTTCGGTCGTAATTATGCAGTAACCCTTTCGCACTTACTTTATAACGATCAATCGGCAATAGCTCCATCCATGACTGTTTTTCCATTCTTGCTTTTCCTTTCTCTCATCCAATCTTCACTATATAATTTATTAGCGAAAAAGAGCTATTAGCTTTCGCTTCTAGCTCTCTTATCTCATTATTTACGGTATGTAAAGAGAATACAATACAGATTCTACTCTCTTTCTTTTTGCAGTATATCTTTTAATTCTTCAATAAATACATTTAAATCTTTAAATTGGCGATATACAGAAGCAAAACGCACGTAAGCAACATCATCGATATCACGTAGTTCTTCCATAACAATTTCACCAATCATATCACTTTTCACTTCTGATATACCTAAATTACGAAGTTCACGTTCCACACTTTGAGTTACTTCTTCTAATTGTCTTAAAGATACTGGTCTTTTTTCGCACGCTTTAATTAAGCCGCGTAAAATCTTTTCTTTATTAAACTCTTCTCGTGTTCCTTCTTTTTTTACAACGATAAGAGGTGACTCTTCCACTCTTTCAAATGTCGTAAAGCGGCTTAAACAGCTTTCACACTCTCTCCTTCTTCGAATAGAGCGCCCCTCGTCTACCGGACGCGAATCTAACACTCTTGTACCATTATGAGAACAGGATGGACAACGCAATATATTCACTCCTTTACACTATACTCTTTATTTTTCTCTACTTACTTCATCTGACAATATATATACAGTATTATATAACTCATTCTAACTCTCTTACCACTTTAAGTTTAAACGCATTATGTTATCATCTCGGTTCCAAAAATAAGATGCTAGAATAGGGCGTTAACTTATTCGCAAGAGCTCAATTCATTCAACTAACGAGCACGTCATATTTTTCCTTTTTTTCAAACTAAAAAAGAGGTGCATTATACACCTCTTTACATTTTAAATCAATTATGTTCTTTTTTAAAGAGCTTTTGTTTCTCTCTGCTTAATTTCGAAGCTACCAGTGCCTCGAGGAAGCTCGATGCTCTCACGCGTTTTCGCGTTTAAACCTTCTGCAATATATTCTGCAGCAACATTTGGATCAATACGATCCCCACAAGTATAAACATCAATACTCGCGTAACCGTGCTCCGGAAAGCTATGAATTGTTAAATGTGATTCCGAGATAATTACTACTCCACTTACACCTTGTGGTGCAAATTTATGGAAAGCCACCTCACGCACTTCAGCACCAGCTCTTAGTGCTGCATCCACAAATAATTGTTCAATATACGGCATGTCATTAAGCTTGTCGAAATCGCAATCCCAAAGTTCAGCGATCACGTGACGACCCATCGTATCCATAGTATCCATTCTACAGTTCCCCCTTGTAAATTTATTCTAACTGTTCGAATTGAAAACTAATTTGCAATTTGGCTTGCTCCACTACCACGGGGGAAAGTTAGTCCAGAGAGGTCCTAACCCTTTAAGTAGTGACTACGTACCTCAGCTCTTAAGTTTACGAGTGTTAGTATACTTTGTTTATTTTCATTTTGCAACAACAGTTTTTTCGATTTTCTGTCATATTTTCCTCTTTACTTTTCCCTAAAAAAAATAAATGATTCACGAATACAGTAACCTCAACGTTTCGTGGTATGTCCACTTCTAAAAATATACTTATATAATTTTTTTCCTTTTCAGAAAAAAATAAAAAAAAGAGGGCAAATATTCACTTGCCCTCCCCTTATTCAATTAAATATGTTGCACATTTTCTTGTTTCGCTAATTCATCCACAACTAACGTTACAAGATCTACAACACGACGAGAGTAGCCCCACTCGTTATCATACCAAGCAAGTACTTTCACTTTACGATCACCCATTACCATTGTAGATAAACCATCAATAATAGCTGAGTGTGTATTTGTATTAAAGTCAATAGATACTAAAGGCTCTTCGCTGAATTCTACAATGCCTTTTAACGCACCGTTTGCAACAGTTTTGAATGCATCGTTAATAGCTTCTACTGTCACATCGCGTTTTACATCTACTACTAAGTCAACAAGAGACACGTTTGGTGTCGGTACACGAAGTGCCATACCATGAAGTTTTCCATTTAAATGTGGAAGAACTTTTGCTAGCGCTTTCGCAGCACCTGTCGTTGTCGGAATAATTGATTGTCCGCAAGCACGTGCTCTTCTTAAATCTTTATGTGGGTTATCAATATTTTTTTGGTCATTTGTATAAGCGTGAACTGTCGTCATTAAACCGTTTTCAATTCCAAACTGCTCATCTAACACCTTCACAACAGGTGCTAAACAGTTTGTTGTACAAGATGCATTTGAAATAACAGTATGTTTTGTAATATCTAATTGGTCTTCGTTCACACCTACTACAATTGTTACATCTTCATTTTTACCAGGCGCTGTTAAAATAACTTTTTTCGCTCCAGCTTCAACGTGAAGAATTGCTTTTTCTTTTGAATTAAATTTACCAGTTGCTTCAATTACAACTTCAACACCTAAATCTGTCCAAGGCAATTCCTTTGGATCGCGGTTGTTTAAAAGGCGAATCATTTTCCCATCAACTAATAAGTGATCTTCAAATGCTTCTACTGTTCCGTCAAACTTGCCGTGAACTGTATCATATTTAATTAAATGTGCTAACGTTTCAGATGGATAGCTTGCATTGATTGCTACAATTTCGAATGCGCTTTCTTTTATTGCCTGACGAAATACCATTCTCCCAATACGTCCAAATCCATTAATTGCCACACGAGTCATAATATGTTATCCCCCTTGAATGCGTTATACTATTTATCTCCAATCCCAATAATAGTATAACACAAAAAGGGGATATGTCACTAAGCATTTTCATTAATTTCACAATTTTTTAGTCAATAATGTTCCAATTCTTTAAAATCACCTGTAATTGTGTTTTCGTTCCCATAATTGTGCCATCATTATTTATCACTTCATCTGCACGTTTCACTTTTTCTTCTAACGGCATTTGAGATTGAATACGAGCTGTTGCTTCTTCTTCTGAAAAATCGTTTCGCTTCATTAAACGTTCTAATTGCGTACGTGGCTTAACTGCTACAACTAAAACGCGGTCAACGAGACTTGTTAATTTACTTTCAAATAAGAGAGGAATATCTAACACAACCGCTTGCATACCTTCTTTTATGTACATTTCCTTTTGCCTATTCATTTCCTCACGCACTGCAGGATGAACAATTTTGTTTAACTGCAATCGTTTCTCTTCATTATAAAAAACGACACTTCCTAATTTCGGCCGATCCAGTTCCCCATCTTCTTGTAATACTTCCGTTCCAAACACTTCTACAATTTTGTTATATGCTGGCTTTCCTCGTTCTACAACTTCTCGTGCAATAATATCTGCATCAATAACTGGTATACTGAGCTCGCGAAACATTTGAGATACTGTACTTTTTCCGCTTGCAATACCTCCCGTTAATCCAATTACTACTGTCATCATACCCCTCCTCATAATAAAAGGCGCGAAACTAATGTTCCACGCCCGTACTTACATTTTCCAAATTCCAATAATAATGAGTAATACTCCAGGCAGGAATGTAAATTTTTGCAACCATTTCATATTTGATAAAACCGTTCCAAGTTTCATTCCAATAAATAAAAACAAAGAACTCATCACTGCAACTAATATCGCCATCATAGCCGGTGTATACCCTAATAAAGATGCACCAATTCCAGCACCGAATGAATCTACAGAAAGAGCGATACCAAGAAGTAATGCTTCTCCTGCAGAAATGGTGCCTGATTTATCGAAATCTGCTACAGTCGGTTTCCGTAAAATTTGAATGACTAACCCAAGCGAGGCAATCTCTAACTTCCAGACCTTCTCCTCTTGCTTCGGTTCTTCTTTTTTCTCACTTCGAAAAAATTGGTATAATACCCAAATTCCTATTCCAATAAGAACAAGCCCACCGATACGCGTTGCGATAACAGGTGAAAATACTTTCGCGATCATATGTCCAATTCCCATTGAAACAAGCATAACAGCCGCTGAACACATTCCGATAATTACAATTGATCTTAGTGGAATTCTTACGCTTCTTAAACCATATGTTAGCCCTACACTACAGCTATCTAAGCTTAATGTAAAAGCTAATAAAATAAGAGATAAATAAAGGTACATCGGTAAGCTCCTCCCTTATACATAGCTCTGCTGTATGTATATGACAAATGCCTATCCGATGTTATCTCTTTTCTATATTCTTGGCTGACAAATCGGGCAGTAATGCGTTCCTCTTCCGCCAACAACTGTTTTTTCTAATATCGTACCGCAAGTCACACACGGTTCTCCTTTTTTTCCATATACATTTAGAAGTTCTTGGAATGAGCCAATTTGCCCTTGTGAGTTGATATACGTTCGAATTGTACTTCCGCCACGCTTCACTGCTTCGCCTAACGTTGTAACAGTCGCCTCATAAATTCGCTCAATTTCTTCTGCTGTTAAAGACGACGCTTCTCGTTCTGGATGAATTTGAGAACGGAATAAAACTTCATCTACATATATATTTCCAAGTCCTACTAAAAGACGCTGGTCTAATAATACAACTTTTATTTTACGATTTGTCTTTTGCAATCTCTCTTGTAAATACTGTGGTGTCAATTCAGCATCAAATGGCTCTGGACCTAAGTCAGCAAGAGGCATTTGATTCATTTCCTCACCTTTCTTAAAGAGATGCATCGTACCGAACTTTCTCACATCTTTATAATGTAATTCAGTTCCATCTGTAAATAAGAAACGGACGTGCGTATGCTTATCAATTGGCTCATCCTCTTGATGCAGTAAAAATTTACCTTCCATACGCAAATGTGAAACAATGACATAATTCGTTACATATAAAAGCAAAAATTTTCCTCTTCGCTTTATATTTTCAATCGTCTCGCCTTTTAGCATTTCTTTAAAGATTTTTGCATCATCTGGACGTTTTACTATTTTGGGATAGGTAACAATGACATCTTCAATTGTTTTTCCTGTTACAAGATTTTCAAGTGTCCGTCTGACGTTTTCAACCTCTGGTAATTCAGGCATTTCATCACTTCCTTATTTTGCATCGTACCAAGTTGGACCGTAAGAATAATCAACTTTCAGCGGAACTGCGAGTTCAATTGCATGCTCCATTACTTCTGGTACAAGCTTCTCTAATTTTTCAATTTCTTCTTTTGGTGCTTCAAATATTAATTCATCGTGTACTTGCAATAGAAGACGTGCTTGTAATCCTTCTTCTTCTAAACGATCTGCCATAATAATCATCGCTTTTTTAATAATATCTGCTGCAGTACCTTGAATTGGTGTATTCATAGCTGTACGCTCAGCAAAGCTACGCAAGTTGAAATTACGACTCGTAATTTCCGGAATGTAACGGCGGCGATTTAATAATGTAGCCACATATCCTTTTTGTTTCGCATCTTTTACGATGTCATCCATGTATTCTTGTACACCAGGGAAACTTTCTAAATACTTTTCAATAAATTCCGCTGCTGCTTTTCTTGTAATTCCTAAGTTTTGTGAAAGACCATAATCACTAATACCATACACAATTCCGAAGTTAACAGCTTTCGCTTGTCGTCTCATATTTGAAGTTACTTCATCTTTTTCAACGCCAAATACATCCATAGCTGTTTTCGTATGAATATCCATGTCATGTTGGAACGCTTCAACTAGCCCTTTATCATTTGCAATATGAGCTAATACACGAAGTTCAATTTGCGAATAATCTGCCGCGTACATAATCCATCCTTCTTCTGATGGAACGAATGCCTGACGAATCTTTCTTCCTTCTTCTAGTCGAATCGGGATATTTTGTAAGTTTGGATCCGTTGAACTTAATCGGCCCGTTTGCGTTAATACTTGATTGAAACGAGTATGGATTTTAGATGAATCTTCATGTACAACTTTTAATAACCCTTCAATATAAGTTGAATTTAGTTTCCCTAATTGACGG
Source organism: Bacillus cereus group sp. MYBK245-2 (assembly GCF_051916145.1). NCBI lineage: Bacteria > Bacillati > Bacillota > Bacilli > Caryophanales > Bacillaceae > Bacillus > Bacillus cereus group sp. MYBK245-2. The sequence goes on from NZ_JBQAGB010000004.1 coordinate 209,292, forward strand.
TAATGTAAAATGTTTGGAATAATTTCATGGTGATCCATCAGCTTGTCTAGTACATCAGCTGACGTAGAATAACCTGTTTTCGTCTTCTTAATAACCGGTAAGTTTAAATTCTCAAACAGAATAACACCAAGCTGCTTCGGTGAATTAATATTAAATTCTGTTCCCGCCAGCTTATAAATTTCCTGTTCCATCTCCTTTAATCTACCGGCAAGTTCTTCTCCCATATTACGAAGACGTTCTGTATCAACTTTTACACCTTTTACTTCCATATCAGCTAATACACGTGCAAGTGGTAATTCTAACTCTGTAAACAGTTCATATTGCTCATTCTTTTCTAACTCTTCAACGAACGTTTGCTTCACATCATATAATACATGCACTTTACGAGCTACATGCTCCGCTACTATCTCTAGCTCTGGAACAGCACGCTTCGCACCTTTTCCGTAAACTTCTTCATCGGATTTCACAGCATGCGTTTCTTTCATTTTCGCTACAGTGCGGAAATCTTTATCTGTATCAGCCGGATCAAGTAAATAAGCAGCAATTAATAGATCAAAGTCAATCCCTTGCACATCTATACCGTTCCATTTCAGTGCAACAATCGCACGCTTCGCATCAAATGTATACTTTCTCATTTCTCCATCCGCAAGCCACTCTTTAAAAGCATCTGACTTAAGAGCAATGTCTGTCTGAATAAAGTAACATCCATTTTCATTTTGAATACCGAAACCTTGAATATCTGCTTTATGATAATTATCTTCTTGTACTTCAACGATAAGCGCACTATCTTGTTGAAGCATTTCTTCTGTAACTTCTTCCACAATATCAAATGTAATATCATCTAATTCAGCTGGAGCCGTTTCTTCTGGCGTAACACCTAATTTATTTAAAAGAGATGTGAATCCTAAATTCTCGAACATTGGAATGACATCACTTGCTTCATACCCTTTATACTCCATATCATCCACATGCACAGTAATCGGCGCATCTGTAATAATCGTTGCAAGATCTTTACTCATAAGAGCTTGCTCTTTATTTGCTTCCAGCTTTTCTTTTAATTTCTTCCCGCTTACTTGATCTATATTTTCATACACTTCTTCAACTGTTCCAAACTGTGTTAACAATTTAATCGCCGTTTTTTCACCAACTCCTGGTACACCTGGAATATTATCTGATTGGTCTCCCATTAAGCCTTTCATATCGATAATTTGCTTTGGTGATAAGCTGTATTTCTCAAATAAAGCTTCTTTCGTATATTCATCTACTTCCGTAATCCCTTTTCTAGGAATGCATACAAGCGTGTTATCAGAAACAAGTTGAAGTAAATCTTTATCTCCTGAAATAACTTTTACACTAGCTCCTTGTTCACTCGCTTCTTTCGCTAGCGTTCCCATAATGTCATCCGCTTCATAATTTTCTAATTCATAACGCGGTACGTTGAATGCATCGAGCATCTCACGAATAAACGGGAATTGCTCTGATAACTCAGGTGGAGTCTTTTGACGTCCTCCTTTATACTCACTATATGTTTTATGACGGAATGTCGTTTTACCCGCATCAAATGCTACTAACATGTGCGTCGGTTTTTCTTCCTCTAATATTCTCATTAACATCATTGTAAAACCGTAAATTGCGTTCGTATGTATACCCTTGTCGTTATTTAAAAGCGGTAGTGCAAAGAAAGCACGATACGCGATATTATTACCATCTACTAATACGACCTTTTTTTCCAAATCAGAAACCTCCCCATACAAATTTGAAATGATTTTTTTCACAGAAAAAAACCGTTTCTTTCCTCTCTCTATATTAACATGACTAATAGAGAGAAGAAAAATAACGGTTATTTTCTTTCATATATAAAACAGACTTATATTGGCATAAAGGGAAGTGACGAGAACAGCTTAACTATTCTCGTCCAAAATTACTCCTTGGATGAAGGGGTTTTCATGTATTATATTAACAGAGCTTTATTAATATTTAATTAAGCCATTGTTAATATATTGTAAACATCCTTCATCCTATTTTTCAGTTGCTGATTTTGGTAAAACAACTGTAAATGTTGTCCCTTCCCCAACTTCACTATCCACTGTAATCGTACCGTGATGCGCCTCAACTAAATGCTTTACAATCGATAACCCAAGGCCTGTACCACCAGTGTTTCTACTTCTCGCTTTATCCACTCGGTAAAAGCGTTCAAAAATACGTGGAATTTCATCTTTACTAATACCAATTCCAGTATCTGATACTTTTATATAAGCATTATATTTATCTTCTGCTAATTCTACAGAAACAACGCCTCCAGCCGGTGTATATACGATTGCGTTATTCATTAAATTAATAAAGATCTGCTGCAAACGACTTGGATCTCCAATGACAGAGACACGTTTTAGTGTATTTACTTGTAAAGAGATTTCTTTTTCTCCCGCTTTATTATCAAGCACCATATGAATGTCTTCAAGAAGCCCCTTCATATCAACGGTCCCCATACTCAATTTAAATCCTTGTTGCTCAATCTTTGATAAATCTAATAAATCTTCAATTAATCCTTGCATACGTTCACTTTCTTTTAAAATAATATGCAAGAAATGCTCGCAGAATTTTTTATTATCCATAGCACCGTCTAAAAGTGTTTCTGAAAAACCTTTAATAGAAGTAATCGGCGTTTTTAGTTCATGGGAAACATTCGCTAAAAAGTCTTTTCTCATTTGTTCTAACTTTTTCAGCTCAGTAATGTCATGGAATACAAGGACAATCCCTTTCCATTCATGATTCGTCCCGATAATCGGTGCTCCATATACCTCGAAATGCTTTCGCTCAATGCCAAGTGGCAATAACATTTGTTTGCGCACTTTCACTTCTGTCATAAAGATTTCTTCCACAAGCTCTATAATTTCCGGATGATGAAACGACTCATAATATAAACGATCTAAATATTCTTCATCTGTGACGTGAAAAGTTTCCTTATACGAACGGTTTACAAGGTTGATATAACCGCGGCTATCAATTAAAATCATTCCACTTCCCATATTTTCAATTAACGTATGCAGACGATCTTGTTGCATTTCTTGCTCAAGTGTCATCTCTTGTAAATTACGAGCTAAAATATTAATCGCTTTACTTAACATTCCCGTTTCATCCGAATGACTTTCATAAGCGCGTGCTTTATAATTCCCCTTCGCTAATTCGATGGCAACTTTCGTAACGGATTCAATCGGCCTAATATATTGCCCTGTAATTTTCATACCTAAAAATACGACTACAAGACACGCAATAACAAATCCGATAATTAATAATCCCCACGTTTTTTGATGAACGTCTTTCAAAGGCTCAATTGTGCTCTTTACCAAAATGTATCCTTGTTTCCCTGCTACATCTTGCACGAACACCGCATGGTAAAATTCATTATTTTGATCTGTTTCTTTCGTAATGACTTTATTTCTTTGTTTCGTTGTTTCAGAGGAAAGTTCTTTTATTATCCCTTGGCTAAAAGCAGACGGTTCTCCCCCGCTATATTGAACTTTCTTTTTTTCATCTACAAAGGCAATAGAAGCCTGAATTTTTTCTTCTAGCTTTTTAAATATATATGGATTTTTTAAAACATCATCAAAACCTTGTTCTTCTGCTAATACCGCAACATACTCTGTCTCTTTTACCATTCTCTCTTTCGCATGATCTATATAATAGTTTTCAAACACGGTTTCCAGCAATAAACCGAGTCCGACTAAAATAAAAACAATAAGAGAAACAAATGTAAAAAGAAGCCTGGAACGAAATTTATTCATCCCCTTTTGGCTCCTCTAATTTATATCCTAAACCACGTATCGTTTTAATGTACGTCGGTTTTTTCGTATTTTGTTCAATTTTATCGCGCAAATGGCTAATATGAACGTCAACAATTCGTGTATCACCAGCGAAATCATAATTCCATACAGCACTTAATAATTGATCACGCGTTAATACGCGACTTTTATTTTTCGCAAGATAAACAAGTAGTTCAAATTCTTTTGGTGTTAATTCAAGCTTTCTTCCTTGGAAATAAGCCTCATAAAACTCTGGTAAAATTTTAAGTTCAGCAATTGTAATGCTCTCTTCATCTGATGATTCTGTAACTTGCTCTTCTTGTTGTAATTTCGTACGGCGTAAAATTGCCTTCACACGCGCGACAACTTCCCTTGGACTAAATGGCTTCGTCATATAATCATCAGCCCCAAGTTCAAGACCTAGCACCTTATCAAATTCATCATCTTTTGCTGTTAACATTAAAATCGGCGTCATAACGCGCTGCAATCGTAATTCTTTACATACTTCCATACCATCCATTTTTGGAAGCATTAAATCTAATATAATTAAATCTGGACGTTCTGTTGTCGCTTTTTGAAGCGCCATTTCTCCATCCATCGCTGTTATCACTTCAAAACCAGCTTGTTGTAAATTAAATTCGATTAAAGTTAAGATAAACTCCTCATCATCAACTACTAAAATACGATTGTTCATTCTTTTCCTCCAAGTTATAGACTTGAAACCTTCTTCATCCTAGTATTTTCCCCGTTATTCTCATCATACTAGAAAACAAGGTCCCTCTCAATATAATTGTCTATTCATGGATTCGGATTGCGCAATTAACTTGTAGTGATCCATACTTTATACACTTCTATATCTTTATTAAATTCAATACTCGTATGAATATGATATTCTCGACTTTGCGCTAAGAAAAAAGAAAGAGCATACGCTATTTTATAATCTAGCGTTTCATACCCATCAAATACTCTTCCATGCATTTCATTCGCAACCCCGTCCGCCCACACTTCAGCTTCTCTTATCGTTTCAAAGATAACGTCTTCTCTTTTCCATCTCACCTTAAAAATCACTCCTTTCATTGACTTACATTAACAATCTGTATATTATAAATTTAAATATATAGATATAAACAGTATGGAGGTCTATTATGCGACTAGTTCTACCTATCCTATCTTTACTAGTAACATGCATCCTTACTTTCAACGCCCCAAGCTGGGATACGATTAAAATAGGGTGTTCAGATTTTGCTGAAGGGTTCGCACAAGGATTCTTTAACTAAAAATAGCGCTAGCACCCCTTATTAAAGGTATGCTAGCGCTATTCATATTTTCATGTTTTAAAAATTATCTAATGCTTTTTCCATAATAGAGACTGATTTGTAAGGTGGCGTTACTGTTAATGAGCCTTTCACAACAGTATCCCCTTTTTCATCATGAGCAGATACAAGCATATCAATTGTATGTTCCTCCTCAGAAACAGCCACAACTTCAAAGTGGATTTGTAACGTTTCATAATGGTGAACATGCTTCACGAACGTAAGGTCCTTTCTCGTAATATGACTACCTGGACCTGGTAAATATTTCGTAACTGCCGTTGTAATTATTCCAGTTAGCATAATGCTTGGTACAATCGGCTTTTCATACGGAGTTTGGGATGCGTAATCATGCTGAATATATAATGGATTGGCATCATTCGTTAACCCTAAGTACAATAACAAATCTTTATCCTCAATTTTTTCAGTGATAGATAATTTCTCTCCTACTGTAATTTCATCCATTTTACGACCAATTTGAACTTTTTTCTTTAACATGTTACAACCCCCTCCGATTTTTTCACCTTATTATCCTACGAAAAGCGGTACTTGATCCGACATTTACTATGATGAGGGCAATGTATAGTATAAATCTACAGTTTCATTATAGGATATTACAAATGATAGCGTTTTCATGTTATTTCAAAAAAACATTTGTATAAATAGTAGAAAAAGATTCGGGGCCCCGAATCTTTTTCTACTTCTATTTCATTATTAAACAAGAACTTTCATAACGTTACGTACAGATTCTACAGAGCGATCTAACGCCTCTTTTTCATCTGCAAGAAGTTCTAATTCAATAATTTTTTCAATTCCGTTACCACCAAGAATTACTGGTACCCCTAAGTAAAGATCGCTATAACCATATTCACCTTCAAGGTACGCAATAGCCGGTAATACACGGCGTTGATCTTTTAAGATTGCTTCTGTCATTTCAACTAAAGAAGCAGCTGGTGCGTAATATGCACTACCGTTTCCTAATAAGCCTACAATCTCACCGCCACCTTTACGGGTACGTTCTACGATTGCTTCTAAACGCTCTTTCGGAATTAACGTTTCTAACGGAATGCCACCTGCATAAGAATAACGTACAAGAGGTACCATATCGTCACCGTGTCCACCAAGAACAAATCCTGTAATGTCTTTCACAGAAAGATTTAATTCTTGAGCGATGAATGTACGGAAACGAGCTGTATCTAATACGCCCGATTGACCGATAACACGCTCTTTCGGGAATCCCGCTTCTTTAAATACAGAATATGTCATTGCATCAACTGGATTTGTTAATACAACAATAATTGCATTTGGTGAATGTTTTGCAATGTCGCGCGTAATACTTTTCATAATTTTAGAGTTTGTTGCTACTAAGTCATCACGGCTCATACCAGGCTTACGCGCAATACCTGCTGTAATCACAACAACGTCAGAATCAGCAGTATCTGCGTAATCAGATGTTCCAATAATGTTAGCATCAAAACCTTGTACTGGGCTCGCTTCTAACATATCTAACGCTTTCCCTTTTGTTGGATTTTCCAGTTGTGGAATGTCCACTAATACAACATCTGCAAGTTCTTTTTGTGCTAATAAGAATGCTGTTGTTGCTCCTGTAAATCCTGCACCGATGACTGAAACTTTCTTGCGTTTGATTGTCATAATTTACCCCCCGCTTTAATTATGCGTTTTTGATTATCGCTACATCCATGTTTTTAATAAGTTCATTAGCGAACTCAGAACATTTCACTTCTGTTGCACCTTCCATTAAGCGTGCGAAATCATAAGTCACTACTTTTGAAGCAATTGTTTTCTCAACTGAAGCAGTTACTAATTTCGCAGCTTCGTTCCACCCTAAGTGCTCTAATAATAATACACCAGAAAGAAGAACTGAAGATGGGTTTACTTTATCTAAACCTGCATATTTTGGAGCTGTACCGTGCGTAGCTTCAAAGATAGCATGTCCAGTCACATAGTTAATGTTTGCACCAGGTGCAATACCAATTCCACCTACTTGTGCAGCAAGTGCATCAGAGATGTAGTCTCCGTTTAAATTCATTGTTGCAACAACATCGAACTCACGTGGACGAGTTAAAATTTGTTGTAAGAAGATGTCTGCAATAGAATCTTTTACGATGATTTTTCCAGCCACTTCAGCGTCTGCCATCGCTTTATTCGCTGCATCTTTTCCATCTTTCTCAACGATACGATCATATTCAGCCCAAGTAAATACTTTGTCGCCGAATTCTTGTTCCGCTACTTCGTAACCCCAGTTTTTGAAAGCACCTTCTGTAAATTTCATAATGTTTCCTTTATGAACTAATGTAACAGAAGAGCGTTTTTCGTTAATTGCATATTGAATTGCAGCACGAACAAGACGTTTTGTCCCTTCTTCTGAGATTGGCTTAATACCAATACCAGATGTTTCTGGGAAGCGAATTTTATTCACACCCATTACTTCTTTTAAGAAAGTAAGAACTTTTTCTGCTTCTGGAGATCCTTGCGCATATTCAATTCCAGCATAAATGTCTTCTGTATTTTCACGGAAAATAACCATATCAGTATCTTCCGGACGTTTTACAGGTGAAGGAACACCTTCAAAATAACGAACTGGACGTAGACATACATATAAATCTAATTCTTGACGAAGTGCTACGTTTAGAGAACGAATACCACCGCCAACTGGAGTTGTAAGTGGACCTTTAATTGCGATTAAATATTCACGAATTAAATTTAAAGTTTCTTCTGGTAACCACTCGCCTGTTTGGTTGAATGCTTTTTCCCCTGCAAGCACTTCTTTCCAAACGATTTTCTTCTCACCATCATAAGCTTTTTCAACTGCTGCTTCTAGTACACGAGATGCAGCTGCCCAAATATCAGGACCAATTCCATCTCCTTCAATAAATGGAATAATCGGATTGTTTGGTACATTCATAACACCATTAGTTACAGTAATTTTTTCACCTGTCGTCAATGTGATAACCCCCATGTTTGAAATTTCATATGTATGAAACTGAGGGAATAACCCCTCAGTTCAAACCGTTAGTCAAATTAAAATATTCTAATCATTACATCTTTCCGAAAAAATCAGACTTTTGAAAGCGTATTTTCACTATCAAAATAGTGTTATTCGCTTATCGTTGTGCAATCGGAACATAAACTTGATGTGTTGGTCCATTATAATCAGCACGCGGACGGATTAAACGGTTATTTTCATATTGTTCTAGAATATGAGCTAACCAGCCTGACATACGGCTAATTGCAAAAATAGGTGTAAATAAGTCATGGTCAATTCCTAAACAATGGTATACAGAAGCTGAATAGAAATCAACATTTGGTGGAAGACCTTTTTCTTTTGTTACAATGTCTTCAATTTTGATAGACATATTATACCATTTCTCTTCTCCTAAAAGCACGCATAATCTCTTAGACATTTCGCGTAAATGTTTTGCACGTGGATCACCATGCTCATATACACGGTGGCCAAAGCCCATAATTTTCACTTTATTTTGAAGAGCATTATGAATATATGATTCTACATTTTCTTCTTCGCCAATTTCAGTTAACATCTTCATTACATTTTCATTTGCCCCGCCGTGAAGAGGACCTTTTAACGCACCGATTGCTGCTGTAATACCAGAATATACATCTGAAAGTGTAGCTACACAAACGCGTGCAGTAAATGTAGAAGCGTTTAACTCATGATCTGCGTGAAGTACAAGCGCCTTATCAAAAGCTTCAATTTCAACTTCGTTTGGCTCGCGATCATTTAACATGTACAAGAAGTTTGCAGCTAATGATAAATCATTTCTAGGCTCAACAACATCTAAGCCTTTACGGATTCTTGCGTAAGCAGCAACTAAAGTTCCTACTTGAGCCTGTAATTTAACCGCTTTCAAATAATTGGACTTTTCATCCATAATTTCAGCGCTCTCATCGTATAATGATAGCATGGAAATTGCAGTTCGTAAAACAGACATCGGATGTGCGATTTTTAAATCTACTTGTTTCAAATATGCTAAAATCTCACCTGGAACTTTATAGTATTCCGATACAATCTCCTTAAATTCCGCTAGTTCTTGCTCGTTAGGAAGCTTGCGATGCCATAATAAGTACACTACTTCTTCAAATGTAGCATTCTCAGCTAAATCATCAATATTATACCCAACATAAGTTAATGTATCATCAATAATAGAGCTCACAGATGATGTTGTTGCTACTACCCCTTCTAAACCTCGAATAACAGTCATGACATTCTCTCCTTTTCCTGAAAATTCTCCCAACCTTGCTCCTTATATCTATTTGCTCCCCTTTTGAATTATGAACGCCCGTTCACTCTTTAGGCAAGCAAAATGCACGATCATGCAAATTTGTTGCGATGTTCCCCTCTTATTGTCCATTGTTTACATGGAAAGCATGAGCGTGAATGTCTCCCCGAATCCTCACGCTCAAAACAACAAGTTAGTGAGGAAAATGAATTCCGAAGAGTTTTATGATAAAAACAACATAAAGCAATATCATTATAAAATTGTTTTATGTTGTTTTTATTTTATCTGGTGTAAAGTCTCTGCTGTTATGTAACTTTTCAAAGTTTCTAATCCTATTATAAACAATTATCTGACTTTTGTGAACAGAAAGAATTCAAAAATTTTATATTACTATAAAATTCTTTATTTAAACATCTGTATAATACTCATAACTGCATAGGCAATTCCAGCCCCAATTAACGGACCTACAGCGACCCCATTAAATAAAGCAACTGCTATAATTGTCCCGAAAACGAGTGCAGTTGTAATATGAGGATCTGTCGTTAATAATTGTACGCCACCTTTCGCTAACAGAGCAACTGCTACCCCTGAAGCTAAAGCAATCCATGCATAATACGATTTCGCTGCTTCCCCAAGTTGTTTAAAACCTATTTCCCCCGTTGCAATCGGTACGAGTACTGCTATTGTAATAACCGTAACACCGAGGTTAATCCCTTTCGTTTGTAGATAAGGGAAGACTTTATCTCCTAGAAACGTAAATTTCAATAGAAATAACACACCAATAGCTACAGTAAGCGATTGGTTTTTTGCAATAAGTCCTATAATAAGTAGTATGAATAAAAATAACGTTGACTGACTAATCATGTTTGCACTTCCTTTCTGAAAATAATGAACTCATTTCCAAACAAAAATACCTTTAAACCTATCGTTATACATGCTATATCGATGCCTATCCAACATGAATCACTTCATTTTTTATGCATTTTAAAATGAAAAACTGAGACTTTCACCATACAAATGTAAGCATGTATACATTTTAAAAAACGGGCGTCTCTCCTTTCTTTTCTAATTAGAAACAGGTAAAATAAAAAGAAGAGAAAATGAAGTTTTTACCATATAGTAGAAGCATCAACACCAAGCTTTCACAGTCACTCACGTACTGAAAAAGCAGGAAAAATCCATCATTCCACTATAACATAAAGTGAAACTTTAATCAGTGGGGCACACTCGTTATAAGTTGAACGAATTAGGATAATCCAAATTGGAATGGGAGGTATACATCTTTGAATCGAAACTTACTATATATGATATTGCGACTCATATTTGTCATTGTAGCTACGGTAGCCGGGTTCTATGCATTACTATATATGTCAGGACTTATCTATCCTTTTATTATCGCTTTCGCATTTGCTTATTTGATTAATCCTGTCGTCAATTTCCTTAATCAAAAACTACAATTTCCTCGCGCACTCGCAGTACTCGTTAGCTTAATTCTCGTATTTGGAGCTATCGTCGGACTCGTTACATACCTTGTAACAGAAGCAATATCTGCTACAACATACTTACTACAACTTGTTACAGTAAAATTTCCGGATATCGTTGCATTCGCTCAGCAGTTTGCACTTAATCATATTATGCCTCTCTATGATGATTTAATTTCTAAATTTAATCATCTTGGGGAACCACAGCGCTATACGATTACACAAAACATTCAAAACTTAGGAACTGAAGCAACGACGCAAATGAAAGAACTTTTAACCGCTATTATAAGCGGGTTAACAAATTTTATTAGTGCACTACCAACTACTTTAACTGTACTTGTTTTCGTTTTATTAGCCACTTTCTTCATTAGTTACGATTGGCATCGTCTTGCTCAGAAGGTAAGAAAGTTTTTGCCCAACCGTGTTCATGGCTATGGAAAAACTATTTTTGTGGATTTAAGAAAAGCTTTATTCGGTTTTGTTAAAGCACAACTTACACTCGTATCTATGACAACTGTTATTGTATTAATCGGACTTTTAATATTACGCGTACCATACGCCATTACTATCGCGATTATTACAGGGGTTGTAGATTTACTCCCGTATTTAGGAACAGGAGCTGTCTTCGTTCCTTGGGTTATATACGTATTTTTCACTGGCGACACTGCTTTCGCCATCGGTCTTCTCATTTTATACATCGTCGTGATTGTCCAAAGACAAATTATGGAGCCAAAGGTACTTTCATCTAATATCGGCCTTGATCCATTAGCAACACTGATTGCTCTATTTGTCGGCTTTAAGCTCTTTGGCTTCTTAGGATTAATTATCGGTCCAGTCACCTTAGTACTACTTAATACATTACACAAAGCTCGTGTATTCCATGATTTGTGGAAATATATTAAAGGCTCACCTTCAAAATAATAGTTTCTAATTCATACACAACAAAAAACTTACATGTAATCAGTGGGAAATTCCCACTGATTATTCCTTGTACTTATTTTTCATACTCATTACATAAAACAAGAGAATTGCACTCAAAAAAGATAATTCTCTTGTTTTTTTGCATAAAAAACGCATATTTCGTGGTGTTTTTACATATTTATTCTGTTATTATTATAATTATTACTTACATTTATTACTTTTTATGTAAATGAATAAATATACAAAATGGCATAAAATGAGACTTAAACTGACCGTTTGCCTATTCTTATTTAACTTTTTTCATTCCAATTCATTCTTTTTTACATACAAAAACAATCTTAAGTTCAGATTCCCACTTTAAACACACTAATTCAGAGTTAACAACTCCCCAAATCACATATCCAATCGAAAAAATACACAACAAATACAACAAAGTAAAACTTTAATCTACAAGGATCCTATCCCCATCGATTATTAACCGTCACATTCGCCGCATGTTAAAACACATCTTTCATTAACTAAACTTTAACCACCCTCTCATCCTTTTACAGACAAAAAAATAGTGCTTAGATCGCTATAATCTAAGCACTATTTCTGCACAATAATAGTTGAGTTTTTTCTAAACTTCCATTCCATCCACTTCATAACAAACGGCTTCAATACAGCCCTCGTCACAGGGACAACAAAGATGAAACCTATTATATCCGTTACATATCCAGGAAGTACTAAAAGAATACCTCCTATAAAGATAAAAATACCATCTAAGACCGCTGCTCCTGGCATTTCTCCTCTATTCAACTTAGATTGAATCTCTCCAAGCACTTTAAACCCTTGTCTTTTCGCCAAATATACACCTACAACGCCTGTAAATACGATCATAGCGAACGTAGACCACAAACCTATTACATGACTCGACCCAATTAAGACCGTAATCTCAATAGCCGGTATTAAAATAAACAAGAATAGTAACCACTTCATAGTTCTACACTCCTTTCATATCCCATCACTTTAAACACCCTCACAACGTCCATATACACCATATAAAAGCCAAACGCACTTTCCCATCAAACTTCATAATAAATAGCTTTTAAAAGCAATTTCAGACGTTTTAAGCTAATTTCACCTCATTTTTGTGTAAAAAAAAGAGAAGGACTCCGATCCTTCTCTCCGTATTACTTATAGCACTTCCGCATGTCCATTATAAACAATTCCGCGTGCTGCATCAACTGTTACTTCTTGGCCATTTTTTAAAGTTGCTGTTACGCCGTTTACACCAACGATAACAGGAATACCGATTGATACACCTACAACAGCCGCATGGCTTGTTAGACCGCCTTCTTCTACAACTAGAGCAGCAGCTTTTTCGATTGCAGGGATCATATCTTTATCAGTGCTTGTTGTAACAAGGATATCACCTTCGTTTACGTTCGCTACAGCTTCAGCAGCTGTTTTCGCTACAACTACTTTACCTTTTGCAGCTTTACGACCGATTCCTTGTCCTTTAGCAACTTCTTCACCAACAACGTGGATTTTCATTAAGTTTGTTGTACCAGTTTCAGCAACTGGAACACCAGCAGTGATTACTACAGTGTCTCCAAGTCCGATTAGACCTGCATCCATACCTGTTTGAATCGCTGTATCTAACATTTCGTCAGTAGAAGCTGCGCGCTTCTCAGCCATAAATGCTTGTACCCCCCAAACAAGCGCAAGACGACGTCCTACTTGCTCGTCAGATGTTACAGCTACGATTGGAGATTTTGGACGGTATTTAGAGATCATTTTCGCAGTATATCCACTTTCTGTTGGAGCTACGATTGCAGCTACATCAAGAGCAAGTGCTGTATGCGCAACAGATTGGCTAATTGCATCTGTAATTGTTGGAGTGAACTCTTTAATACGTTTTTTGAACATATCTTCATATTGTAATGATTTTTCAACACGTACTGCAATGTTAGCCATCATTGTTACTGCTTCTACTGGGTATTGTCCAGCAGCTGTTTCACCTGAAAGCATGATTGCGTCTGTACCATCGAAGATTGCGTTAGCTACGTCACTTGCTTCCGCACGAGTTGGACGTGGGTTACGTTGCATAGAATCTAACATTTGTGTTGCAGTAATAACTGGTTTACCTAACACGTTACATTTTTTGATTAGACGTTTTTGTACTAATGGTACTTCTTCTGGTGGAATTTCTACACCCATGTCACCACGAGCTACCATTAAACCGTCAGAAACTTCTAAGATTGAATCGATATTGTCGATACCCTCTTGGTTTTCGATTTTTGGTACGATTTGGATGTATTGAGCGTTATGCTCTTCTAGTAATTCACGGATTTCTAATACGTCAGCTGCTTTACGTACGAATGAAGCTGCGATGAAATCAACTTTTTGCTCGATACCGAAGATGATATCTTTTACGTCTTTTTCAGTGATACCAGGAAGCTTAATGCTTACGTTTGGTACGTTAACACCTTTTTTATTTTTTACAGTTCCGCTGTTAAGAACTTTTGTACGGATGTTTCCGTCAGCTTTTTCGATTACTTCTAGCTCGATAAGACCATCATCGATTAGAATGCGAGAACCTGGGTTTACATCGTCATAAAGACCAGCATAAGATACAGAGAACTTCTCTGCAGTACCTAATACTTGCTCAGTAGAAATAACAACTTCTGCACCTGTTACAAGCTCAGCTTGTCCGTCTACGAAGTCGTGAGTACGGATTTCTGGACCTTTTGTATCAAGTAAGATACCAACTGTTTTACCAGTTTTCTTTGAAGCTTCACGAATGTTTTTAATACGAGCGCCGTGTTCTTCATGGCTACCATGAGAGAAGTTTAAACGAGCAACGTTCATACCTGCTTCGATTAATTGCTCTAATTTTTCAATACTTTCACTAGCAGGACCTATAGTACATACAATTTTAGTTTTACGCATATTGCACCTCCGAAAATTATGAAACCGTTCCCAAATATCCGACATTACGCCGATTAGATGGATAATTCTTTAGATAATTGATACATATCTTTATCGATTGTATGCTTTTGAGCTAACGCTTCGATAATATCATGATCAACAAGTTTGTTATCTTGAATACCTACACAACGTCCACCTTTACCAGCAATTAATAATTCAACTGCTCTTGCACCAAGACGGCTTGCTAATACACGGTCTTGTGCACTTGGTGATCCACCACGTTGTACGTGACCTAATACAGTTACGCGAGTATCAAAGTTTGTTGCTTCTTCAATGTGCTTACCGATGTCAATTGCACTTCCAACACCTTCAGCTACAACGATAATACTGTGTTTTTTACCACGTTCACTACCGCGCTTCAGACGAGCGATAACATCTTCCATGTCATACTCTTCTTCTGGAATTAAGATTGTTTCCGCACCATCAGCTAAACCAGCCCATAATGCGATATCACCAGCGTGACGTCCCATTACTTCGATAACATATGTACGTTCATGAGATGTAGCTGTGTCACGAATTTTATCAATTGCATCAATAACAGTGTTTAAAGCTGTATCGAAACCAATTGTGAAGTCTGTTCCAGGGATATCATTGTCAATTGTACCTGGTACACCAACACATGGGAATCCTTGTTCAGTTAATTTTTTAGCGCCTTGGTAAGAACCATCTCCACCAATAACAACAAGTCCTTCGATACCGTGTTTCTTTAATTGCTCGATACCTTTTAGTCGTACTTCTGGGTCTTTAAACTCAGGACATCTTGCTGTATATAATTTCGTACCACCGCGGTGGATAATATCGCCAACAGAACCTAGTTCTAATTTTTCAATGTGACCAGAAATTAATCCAGCGTATCCATGGTAAATACCATATACTTCAATATCATGGAAAATCGCTTTACGAACAACTGCACGAATGGCAGCATTCATACCAGGTGAATCTCCACCACTTGTTAATACACCAATACGTTTCATTTGTACTCACCTCATAAAGATTATTTGCCTTATAATAAAATAACACGAAAAAATATAAAAATACAATGGAGAAGATGTGTCTTTTCATAATAAAAACGTGCATTCGCGAAGTGGAACGCACGCTTTTCTTATTTTATCCAAATGGAAGCGTTTGAAAACGAAACTTGCCCAATTTTCATATATTTTTCATAACGTTTTTCGATTAATTCATCTTTCGAAATTCCGTTTAATTGTTCAAAAGTTTTCCCTAGCATTAAATCTATATTTTCTGACTGTTTCAAAATATTACGGTGTGCTCCACCCTTTGTCTCTGGAATAATTTCGTCAATTACACCTAATTCTTTCAAATCCGCTGCTGTAATTCTCATCGCCTCTGCAGCTTCCTTTGCTTTTCCTGCATCTTTCCAAAGAATTGCCGCTGCACCCTCTGGCGTAATAACAGAATAAGTGGAATTTTCTAGCATATGAATGTAATCTCCTACTCCAAGACCTAGTGCACCACCACTACCACCTTCGCCGATAACGATACAAATAACAGGCACCGTTAAGCCTGCCATTTCGAATAAATTGCGGGCGATAGCTTCACTTTGACCACGTTCTTCAGCAGCTTTACCAGGATAAGCTCCTTTTGTATCAATAAAACAAATAATTGGACGGTTGAACTTTTCCGCCTGCTTCATTAAACGCAATGCTTTTCGATATCCTTCTGGGTGAGGCATCCCAAAATTACGGCGAATATTTTCTTTCGTATCTTTTCCGCGTTGATGCCCGATTACAGTTACAGGCATCCCTTTATACTTCGCAATGCCGCCGACAATCGCTGCATCATCGCCAAATAGACGATCTCCATGACATTCAAAAAAATCAGTAAATAAGTGCTCAATATAATCGAGCGTTGTCGGTCGTTCTGCATGACGAGCAATTTGAACACGGTCCCACACTTTCATATTGCCGTATATATCTTCCTCTAAATTTTCTAGCTTGTCTTCCAAAATACGAATCTCCTCACTGAAGTCCATCTGGCTGTTTTTCGTATAGTCTTTCAGTTCACGAATCTTATTTCTTAGCTCAACAACTGGTTTCTCAAATTCTAGCTCTGCCATACAGCCATTTCCCCTCCTTGATGAACTTCTAAAATCTTACGAAGCGATTCTCTCATATCATCACGATGTACCACCGCATCTAATTGACCATGTTCTAGTAAGAATTCTGCCGTTTGGAAATCTTCCGGTAGTTTCTCACGCACCGTTTGTTCAATTACACGTCTACCAGCAAATCCGATCAGCGCCCCTGGTTCTGCAAGATTATAATCACCAAGTGAAGCGAAACTCGCTGAAACCCCGCCCGTCGTTGGGTGAGTCATAACAGAAATAAATAATCCTCCTGCATTACTATGCTTTTTCAAAGCTACGCTTGTTTTTGCCATTTGCATTAAACTTAATATCCCTTCTTGCATACGGGCACCACCCGAAGCAGTAAAGATAATAAATGGAACTTGTAAGTCGTACGCCTTTTCAACCGCACGGGCAATTTTTTCTCCTACAACAGAGCCCATGCTCCCCATTCGAAAACGAGAATCCATTACTGCAACAACAACAAGCATGTCATCAATTGTTCCTTCACCAGTTACAACCGCTTCGTTCAATTCAGTCTTTTTACGATCGCTCTCTAGTTTCTCTTCATATCCTGGAAACTCGAGTGGATTTAATGAAACCATTTCTTTGTCATACTCACGGAATGACCCTTCGTCCAATATACTATCAAGACGTTCCCATGCATTCATAGGATGATGATATCCACAATTCACACATACTTTTAAATTTTTTAGAAGCTCTTTCGTATACATGATTTTTTTACATTTCGGACATTTTGTCATAACGCCGTCTGGTACATCTTTTCGTACTTGTTCTGAAGGTATTGCAGCGTACTTTTTCTTTTTCACGAATAAATCTCTTAGCACAATTTGACCCCCTTCGTTGAGAGCTAAGGTTAGCGTAAGAAGAAAATTGGGCTAACACCAAAGTTTGATGTTAGCCTTATCTTCTCAATCTGTCTAATAACCTCACTCTTTACGTTTAACTTTAACCGCTACGCGATAGAATGTTTGTCATAACGTGTCATGGTCATTTCGACAAATTTTATACATTACGAGTGAAACTGTATATTCTCTACTAATTCATCGTAAATTTTTAGTGCATCATTTTCTTGTTTTTCTTCCAAAATAGCGTAAAGCTTTCTATACATATCGATAGAATCTCCTGAAACTTTACAAGAAAGAGTTGATACGTAATCATTTACGATCATCCAAATGCGATATAGTAAATAATTATCGACTTGTTCAATAAGTGTTTTAAAGAACGTTTGGTGAAGCATTGGAACTGAGTTTTCATTTCCTTCAAGCACTTGATGTAATTTACTTAGCACTTTAGAAAACGTTTCTTTCGGTAAATTACATACAATTCGAATCATATCTTTCTCAAGCAATCGTTTTGTTTGTAATAAATCACGAATTGTTTTCTCATCTTGCAGCAAGAACGGAGCAATCAATTGTACAAGACCGTTATCGTAAAAGTTTCGAATAAACGTCCCTTCACCACGTCTCGTTTCAATTAATCCTACAAGTTCTAAAGCACGCAACGCTTCTCTTACAGAGGAACGTCCTACGTTTAAACGTGAACTTAACTCACGCTCAGACGGCAAACGATCCCCTGCTATCAATCCATCCTCTTCCATAATGGAACGGATTTTTTTTACAATTTCGAGATATACTTTTGTATTTGATGATGTCAATGGAAATTCCTCGCTTATTCTTTACCAATCAGCGCTAATTGTTTTGTTTTCTCAGCAACTTCATTTGGATCTACTTGACGGCGAGCTACTCCTGTCTCCATTGCAGCTTTCGCAACGTAAGCTGCTACTTGAGGCGCTACACGCGCGTCAAACGGTGCTGGAATGATATAGTCTGCATTTAACTCATCTTCTGCTACAAGCTCAGCAATAGCTTGTACAGCTGCCATCTTCATTTCTTCGTTAATTTGTGTCGCATGTACGTCAAGTGCACCGCGGAAAATACCAGGGAACGCTAGTACATTATTTACTTGGTTTGCGAAGTCAGAACGACCTGTTCCAACAACAGCTGCGCCCGCTGCTTTTGCCAATTCTGGCATAATTTCTGGAACTGGATTCGCCATTGCAAAAATAATTGCATCGTCATTCATTGTACGAACCATCTCTTCTGTTAATGCACCTTCTGCAGATACACCAATGAATACGTCCGCACCTTGTACAACATCAGCTAAAGAACCTTCGATACGATTCTTATTTGTATATTTTGCCACTTCATCCTTCACCGGATTCATACCTGTAGGACGACCTTCATAGATCGCGCCTTTACGGTCACACATAATAATGTCGCGTACGCCATAGCGATATAAAAGTTTAATAATTGCAATACCTGCTGCACCTGCGCCATTTGCGACAACTTTAATGTCAGACATTTTCTTTCCAACTAATTTTAGCGCGTTCACAAGACCTGCTACTGTTACGATAGCTGTTCCGTGTTGATCATCATGGAAGATAGGAATATTTGTTTCTTTTTTCAAACGTTCTTCAATAATGAAGCAGTTTGGTGCTGCGATATCCTCTAAGTTAACGCCGCCAAAAGTTGGCTCCATTAATTTTACAGTTTCAACAATTTTATCTACATCGTTTGTATTTAAGGCAATTGGGAATGCATCTACACCAGCAAAGCTCTTGAATAATACAGCTTTACCTTCCATTACTGGAAGAGATGCTTCAGGTCCGATGTTACCAAGACCAAGTACAGCCGTTCCATCAGTCACAACTGCTACCATATTTCCCTTCATCGTATATTCATATACCTTACTTTTATCGTCATAAATTTCTTTACAAGGTTCTGCAACCCCTGGAGAATATGCAAGACTTAAATCTTTTGCATTTTCTACTTTTACTTTTGATACAGTTTCTAATTTTCCTTGATGCACTTTATGCATGTGAAGTGCTTCTTCACGAAGTGTTGACAAACTATCCACTCTCCTCAAATTATTCTTGCTGATATCAATTTCTCCAAGTGGTCTGACCACGAACACTACTACTATAATAATCGAAGTGTAGGGAAATTGTCCATTATATTTTCACAACCACATTTTCTTCCCCGACAATTTCACGAAGTGCTCCTAAACATTCTTCACTTGGATGAATCGATAAACTTCGTGATAATTGTACCATTTTATGTTCCTTTTCATAATAAATTAGTACTTTCGCAAAACCCGAATAGTCAAACAATATTTTAGTAACCTGATTTAAAAGCTTTTTCTCATATCGAGACGGCAATTTCACGTAAACAGACGCATCTTTCTTTTCTTCATACACATCCATTTCTTCTAACGGATATAGTCCATTTACAATCCATTGCAGCTTATGATTTCTAAGCTCAATCATGCCGTCAACTAAAACAATTGCTCCTTCTTGTAACTTATCTGAGAAATGTATATACGTCTCGGGGAAAAGAACTGCTTCCATTTCATCATTTTGATCACAAAATGTAATAAATGCCATCTTTTGCAACTTTTTCGTACGAATCACTCTCACGCTTGTTATGTACACGATAGCTCTTTGTACTTTTTTCTTATGTCGCATCGCCTGAGCGAGAGTTGGAATTTCTAATTCTTTCGCTAACTTCACATACTGCGCTGTCGGATAGCTTGATAAATAAAAACCTAGTACTTCCTTCTCTTTATTTAACTGTTCAATAAAAGAGAGCTCTTCTCCTTGTACGTATTTTGATTTCGGAACAGCATCTCCTAAATCACGTGCAAGATTGGCATACTCTAACGCTCCTTTAAGACTTTTCCATAAATTCGTTCTCGAAACACCAAAATCATCAAAACATCCAGACCAGACGAACGCCTCTAAATTTCGCTCCGTTACAAACTTTGATGGCATGCGCAGACAAAATTCAAATAAATCTTCAAACATTTTTTTCTCTCGTTCTTCGATTAATGCTGTCACTGTAGCCATTCCGATGTTTCGAATGGAAAGTAAGCTGTAACGTATCGCATTTCCTTCTATTTGGAAATTGTAACCACTTCTCTGAAGAGACGGCGGCAAAACATGAAAACCTTTTCGCTTCGTTTCGCGTATATACTGCACAATCTTATCTTCATTTCCAATTGCACTCGATAATAGTGCCGTCATAAATTCCAGCGTATAATTCGCTTTTAAGTAGGCAAGTTGATATCCAATCATACTGTAGGCTACAGCGTGACTTCGGTTAAAACCGTAATTTGCAAATCTTACAATTAAATCATAAATTTTCTCTGCCGATGTCTCGTCATAACCATTTTGTAAACAACCTTGCACAAAATGCTTACGTTCCTGATCTAAAATATCACGATTTTTTTTACTCACTGCACGACGTAATAAATCTGCTTCTCCGAGCGAGAAGCCCGCCAACTTCGACGCAATTTGCATAATTTGTTCTTGATATACAATTACACCGTATGTTCTTTCTAAAATCGGTTTTAAGTCCGGATGTAAATATTCAATTTTTCTTTTTCCGTGCTTTGATTCAATAAAGGTTGGAATTTGCTCCATCGGTCCTGGTCTATATAACGAGTTAACAGCAACAATATCTTCAAATTCATTCGGCTTTAACCCGCGAAGTACATTTCGCATACCACCTGATTCAAGCTGGAATACACCTGTTGTATCCCCTCTACCTAACAATTGGAATGTCTTTTCATCTTGAAGTGGTAAATTTCTTATATCGATTTCTTTTCCTGTTTTTTGCACGATAAACTTTATAATATTTTCAAGTAACGTTAAATTCCGTAATCCTAAAAAGTCCATCTTGAGCAACCCAAGTTCTTCTAATGCATCAGCGGGGTATTGCGTAACATATACATCGTTATGCCCTTCTTGAATTGCAACACTTCCGGTTAATGGCTCTTGGCTCATAATAACGCCAGCTGCATGAATAGACGTATGACGTGGTAAGCCTTCTACACGTTTTGCAATTTCAAACACACGCTCATGCAAAAGGTTTCCTTGTATAAACTCCCGGAGTGATTGCGATTCCTCATATGCATCTTTTAACGTTATGCCAAGCTTTGATGGGATAAGTTTTGAAAATATGTCGATATCTCGTGGCGGAAGCCCCATTACACGCGCAATATCTCTAATTGCCGCTTTCGCTGCCAGCGTCCCGAACGTTACAATTTGAGCAACACGAAGCTGACCATATTTATCCTTCACATATCGAATCATCTCATCACGTCTTATATCCGGAAAATCAATATCAATATCTGGAAGTGTCACACGTTCGGGGTTTAAAAACCTTTCAAATAATAGATCGTATTCAATTGGATCAATATCTGTAATTTCTAATACGTAAGAAACGAGTGAGCCAGCCGCTGATCCACGACCTGGTCCTGTTAAAATATGATTTTCATGCGCGTACTTCATAAAATCCCAGACAATGAGGAAATAATCACTGAACCCCATGCTAGAAATCACGTTTAATTCATGATTCAAACGCTTTATATGTACTTCTTTCGGCGTACCATAACGTTTCTGCAATCCTTCTTCACAAACGCGGCGTAAATACATATCATTCGTTTCGTTAGATGGAACAGGAAATTTCGGTAATTGATTTACATGAAACGGTATTTCTACTCTGCAACGTTCTGCAATTTCTACTGTGTTATAAATCGCTTCTTCTACGTGAGAAAATAGTGCTTCCATTTCATCTGATGATTTTAAATAATATTGATCTGTTTTCAGCCTCGGCCTATCTGGATCCGTCATTTTCGTTCCACTTTCAACAGATAATAAGCATTCATGAACAAGTGCGTCACTTTGATTGATGTAGCGTACATCGTTTGTTGCGACGACTGGAATATTTATCCTACTTATAAATACAGGTAATTTCTCTTGCAGAAGCAGTTCATCTTGAATCGCATGATGCTGTAAACTCATATAAAAATTGCCGAACATATTTTGATACATACGAGCTACTTCTTCGGCTTGACTCTCTTTGTCTTCTAATAATAATTGTTCGATTTCCCCATCTTTACCTGGTGAAATAGCAATTAATCCTTTCGCATAATGTGCAAGCCATTTCTTAGGAATACCTTCTTTTGACTTCGTCATAATGCTACTAGAGATCTTTAATAAATTTTGATAACCTATTTCATTTTCAGCAAGTAAGACAAGCGGATAAGACTTTTCTTCTTCTTCACTAAAAATAGAAGCTGTTAAGCCGATAATAGGATGTATACCATGTTTCTTACATGCTTTATAAAACGGAATAACGCCATACATAACATTTTCATCCGTAATAGCAAGTGATGAATAACCGAGCTCTTTCGCCCTAACTACAAGTTCATCAATTTTACAAGCACTTTTTAATAAACTAAAAACGGTTTGACATTGTAAATGCACAAACTTCACTGTTGTACCCTCTCTTTACCTATTTGACTACTTTTATTATAGGTGAAGAGGAAAGAGGAAATCAAAACATACTTCTTATACTTTGTCCATATATATGAAGAAGAAAGGGGAATGACGATGGATGTAAGAGAACACACTTTTTTCTCTCTGCTTATTATTAGTTATTTTATTGCCTTTGGGGTTATACTTGGTGGTTCATTAATTGGTGGATTTGGTGCATTTCTTATCGGAAAACCAACTCTCACTTACATTAATCAATTCGCCCAAAATTTAAGAATTTGGGCACTCGTTGCAGCGATTGGCGGAACATTTGATACGTTTTATAGTTTTGAAAGAAGTTTCTTTGGCGGGGATATGAAAGATATCGTAAAACAAATTCTCCTTATTTTTTTCGCAACAGGTGGTATGCAAACTGGTCTTATTATTATTAAATGGCTAACGCAGGAGCATGTATGAGAGTACCAAGTGCCAATACAGCGAAAAGATGGTACTTAGTTTTAGCTGGCGCTGCTGTTGGAGGTGTGTTGAGCTGGTTTATTTTTTTGTACATATACGGTGTTTTTCAAGAAGAACAAGCTAGTAAAATAGCAGAACAAAGAGAAATTATAGAAAAACAAGAAGCAAAGCTCCACGTCCTTCTCGAAGATCAAGAAAAATTGAATACTGAAAATAAACGGCTCTTAACCATTCAAGAGATTAAAATAAAACTTATAAATCGAGAAAAATACGATTTAGACAATCTTACACTCGAAAATATGACTACATCTATCCATAATGACCTCCAGCATCTTTTAACGAAAAACATACAAAGTATCGCAAAAAATAAAGACCTACTCAAAAAAGTAATCGAAAACAAGACGTACAAACATTACGATCGGCTATACCGTTTTAAAGTCGATACAATATCTTTTGATACCGTGCTTGAAATTAGCATTACGATAGAGAAAGAAAAATAAAGAAGGAGGGCTTTAGCGCCACTCCTTCTTTTCGTTCTAACATATAATTTCTTATTTACAAATCTCACGTAAATCAGCAAATAGACGATCCGCTTCTTCCCAAGAAGATGCTTTTGCACCAGAAGCCATCGGATGTCCTCCACCGTTATATTGCATTGCTAATTTATTTATAACTGGTCCTTTTGAACGAAGGCGAACACGAATCACATCGTCTTCCTCTAAAAATAGAACCCATGCCTTTAATCCATCAATATTACCAAGTGCTCCAACAACGCCAGATGCCTCAGAAGGAAGTACATCAAACTTTTCTAATACTTCTTTCGTTAATTTAATGTAAGCTGCTCCTTCTTCTACCATCGTAAAGTTTTGTAAAATATAACCGTTTAAACGAGCGATTTTTTCTTTTGTTTTATACATTTCATTGTATAAATCTGTGAATTTCACATCCATATCAACAAGCTCACTTACGTAACGAAGTGTTTTCGCTGTTGTATTCGGGAATAAGAAACGACCTGTATCCCCAACAATACCTGCTAAAATAAGACGAGCTGCTTCTTTTGTTATTTGTAATCCTTTATCTTTTCCATAATTATAAAACTCATAAATCATTTCGCTTGTAGAACTTGCTGTCGTATCTACCCACGTAATGTCTCCGTATGGATCTTCATTTGGATGATGATCAATTTTGATTAACATCTTCCCTTTTGTATAGCGTTGATCGTCAACACGTTCTTGATTTGCTGTATCACAAACGATAACAAGCGCATTTTCGTATACACTATCTTCAATATCATCCATTACTCGTAAATATGCTAATGACGGTTCATTGTACCCAACTGTATAAATATTTTTCTCTGGAAACGATTCTTGTAGAATTGTACTAAGGCCGCCTTGTGAACCTAACGCATCTGGATCCGGACGCACATGGCGATGAATAATAATTGTATCAAACTCTTTCATTGCTCCTAAAATTTGCTCATGCATATGTATAATCTCCTTTTTATTCAACTTCTTCACTTCAACGTGCAGTAAAAAAACAATGAATGTAGGCTAATCATTAGCGCGGAAACATCCCCACACTAATGAAAGTCTCACTTTATCCTCCATTATAACGGAAAGTATTTCATACATGCGAACAATTGCTTTATAATAAAAGTTAGAAAGTTTAGATATTTTTTCTCCACTATTATTTTTCATAAAACGATGGGAGTGTGCATGATGCCAGTATTAGTCTTCTGTATTATCGTCTCATTTATGTTGTATCTCTTCTACAAAACAAAATACTTTCGTACAAACCGCCCAATGGAGAAAGGTTGGCTCTCAGGAAAATCCGCAATGGCACTCGGTTCATTCGTCTTATTCTTCGGGATAAACCAATTCTTTTTAGAACTTTCAACCGCTCGTATTATCGTTGGTGTTTTATTTGTTCTATTTGGTAGTGCAAGTGTATTTAATGGATTTCGCCAATATAAACATTTCTTACCATTAGCAGTTGAAGAAGCCGAAGTCTATGAAACAACGTAAAAAAGCATCAACATTGTGATGCTTTTTTACGTCCTCTAACTTTTAAAATCATATATGCGACAAACGCAGAAGGGATATTAAATGGGTTGCCTTGCACATGAAGGTGTAATTGTTCTTCCCCAAAAGACATTTTTTCATATAGCTCTCGCTGAGATAATCCTGTTTTTTTCTTTTTTTCATGTAAACCTTGTAAGTATAAATATTGAATCGGTATCATTATAAGAAAGTAAAATAGTGCGATACTACCAAAAAAGAGTACTGTTGATGACATAATGCATACCACCTTCCTAAAATCCATTTTCTTACAATATAATCATAACATAATATACAACCTAAATGAATTACTATTCTGTCTTTTCTTTATATAACTGTTTCTCCACATAACTCTTTTTCAGCATACTGAACATATCGCCGAATAAAAGCGCCAGGATCTTTTCTAATAGGTTCAATATCAAGCCTTAATGGTATTTTTCCAGCCATATAAAAGATTCTTGAAGCAGTTCCAAGTCGAATGGCTAGTTCTGAAATATGTTCCCCATATCCCATCATAAAATTCACCCATGCATCTTCTAACTGTCCCGAAGCAATTAAATGCAATCTCGGAACACCAATATCAAACTCTTTATACCCAAATCCACATTCATCAAAATCGAGTAAATACCAATCCTCTTTGTCTACAAGAATATTTCCAAAATGCATATCTCCGTGAACAAATTGTTTTTCTCTCAATTGAATTGAGTTTGTGAGTTCTTGTATTCTTTCTGCAATTCTCAAGCATTTATTTTTATCCTCATAAGATAAAAAAGAAGTATTTAATAAACATTGTAAAGGCTCATGAATCATCTTTTTTTCGCTATATATAGGTCTTTCATAACCTCTCCAAGTTTGCGGCACAATTTTAAGCACTCCATTTGTTTTTTCATGAAACATTCGCATGAATGATCCAAGCTTTTCATAATCTTTATCCTTTGGTTCTATAATTTCACTTCCGTTTATAAACCTAAAGACAACAAAATACTGAATACTTCTCTCATCTTTCATAACAAATGTGATCCAATCACCATCTTTATTTACAACTACTTCTGGTACTAACATTGGTTTTTGTATCGCTATTAACCAATGTATTTCAGCTTCTATTTGCTCGGCTGTATAACGACTTTCTCTATACTGCCTCACTACAAATTTATTTTTGTCCGATTCAAATATATATGTTTGATTTTCTCCCCCATGCAATAATGAAACTTTCGTAAAACTATTTAAATTATATTGCTTACATAACCATTTTTTAGTGTGAAAATCCATTCCTATCCCCCTAGTTCGTATAGTGAAGCATAGTAATAATTAATAGCTTAAACTTTCTTATCGAGTAATCACCAATTTTCTATCCGCACCGATACATATCCTGCTACTTTTTTACTTCTCTACCCGAGCCCTTACGTAGCTTAAATAATAAATTCAAAACAAAATAAAACAAAATAAAGTTAAAGAAAAAGCCTAATGGATGAAACGAAATTTCCCATCCGCCATAATAAACAAATGTTTCAGCTGGTACACCAAAGTATAGAAAATCGCCCTTATTTTCTCCAGCTGTAGAGATAAAGGAACAAACAATAGCGAAAATCAAACTTACTACATACAATTTCTTTTTCTTTATATCCATTCTTCTATGTGTTAACACATGAAAAGTTATTGCAAATACTACCCCTAAAAAGAGAATTATTGCTCCCATTCGACACCTCCACAATTATTGTTCAAGCATCTTCAAACGATTGCGTGCCCATACTTATGAATATGAAACAGAACGCGATAGATTCGATTGCAAACTAAATTTACAAACTCCCTATTGTAGCGTTCTAAAAAAAATGGAACAAACCAAAGCGGCTTGCTCCATCTTTTTATTTATCAATTAACTGCACCATAAGTAACGCTTTTCCAACAACATTACCTTCATGATGTACTTCTACATCAACCTTACCAAATTTACGTCCAATTTCTAATACTTTCGGATGAACGGATACAACATTGTCAATTTGAACTGGTTTTACGAAATAAATTGTTAAGTTCTCAACAATTAAATCACTCTTCTTTTGCGCACGAATAACGCGATTCGTTGCTTCCGTCACAATCGTTGCGAATACACCGTAAGATAGCGTTCCGATTGAATTCGTCATTTGCGGTGTCACTGAAAATTGGTATAAGTTTTCATTTTTCGCTTCTTTCGGCGTCATAAATTGATTCGTTACAATATCATCGATTGTTTCGCCGACTTGCGGTTGACGCTGAATCATTTGCAACGCCTGAAGTACATCTTGACGGCTAATAATTCCTTGCAACTTATTTCCTTCATCAACAACAGGAAGTAACTCAATACCTTCCCATACCATCATACGTGCCGCAGCTGCGACAGACATTTTTCCATTTACCGTAATTGGATGCTTTGTCATTACTTTATCAATTGGTGTTTCTTTTGCAACACCAATCATATCCTTAGAAGTTACAATACCTAATACCTTTTTATTTTCATCAACAATTGGATATCTTCCATGCATCGTCTCTTCGTTATACGCATGCCATTGCTGCACTGTATCATCTGGCTTTAAATATAACGTTTCTTCAATTGGCGTTAAAATATCTTCAACGAGTACAATTTCTTTCTTAATAAGCTGATCATAAATCGCACGATTAATTAACGTTGCAACTGTAAATGTATCGTAACTACTTGAAATAATCGGCAGTTTTAATTCATCTGCTAATTTCTTCACATGATCTTCCGTATCAAATCCGCCCGTAATTAACACCGCAGCTCCAGTTTCTAACGCTAATTGATGTGCGTTCGTACGATTACCGACAATAAGTAAGTTTCCAGCTTCTGTATAGCGCATCATCGCTTCTAATTTCATTGCTCCGATTACGAATTTATTTAACGTTTTATGTAGTCCTTCTCTGCCTCCAAGTACTTGACCATCGACAATGTTAACGACTTCTGCATATGTCAGCTTTTCAATATTTTCTTTCTTCTTTTGTTCAATTCGAATTGTTCCGACACGTTCAATCGTACTAACATACCCTTTATTTTCTGCATCTTTAATTGCACGATAAGCTGTACCTTCACTTACACTCAAATCTTTTGCAATTTGCCTTACAGAAATTTTATGCCCTACTGGCAGGCTATTAATATGTTCTAAAATTTGGTTATGCTTGGTAGCCAAATGGTTTCACCATACTTTCTTTTCCCTAAATTCTTCATGTGTTGTATTTTCAGTATACTATATTTTCAAAACTGTTACACTCTCTCTTTATATATCTGTACTATTTTTTTTATAACAAAATACGCCTTACATTACACCACCGCTTCCATTACAACAATGTAATGGTATTGTCATCTCGTTCGATAGTTTGTCCAGCCGCTTCCATATACAATGAAGACAAGAAATAAAACAAAGGAGCGGATACATGATGAAAAAATTATTAGAAGTTGTAAGTGCTGTATTTTTAGCTTTCGTAGACGGGAAAAAAGTTGCAATGGAATTGAATGAAACACCTGAACAGCCACTTCCAAAAAGAAAAGAATCATCAAAACAAGTACAACCTTTACAAGCTGTTCTACACACGTAAAAAACCCTTCACTTGTCTTTTCAAATGAAGGGTTTCTTTTCTATAGTGTAATACTTTCTCCAGCTTCTAATACTTTCCCTGTACAATTTTGTAGCTTTTCTACAAATTGATATGGATCTTGTTCAATAACCGGGAACGTATTGTAATGCATCGGTACAACAGTTTTCGCCTGAACCCATTTTGCTGCTAAAACAGCATCTTCTGGTCCCATTGTGAAATTATCACCAATTGGTAAAAATGCTACATCAATGTTATTTAATTCCCCTATTAATTTCATATCAGAGAATAGGGCAGTATCCCCTGCATGGTACAAAGTCTTCTCTTCTGCTGTAAATAAAATACCCGCTGGCATACCTGTATATGTAATCGTCTTATTTTCTTCATCAATATAACTAGAGCCGTGGAATGCTTGTGTAAACTTCACTTTTCCGAAGTCAAATTCATGTGAACCACCAATATGCATCGGATGTGTTTTTACACCTTGCCAACTTAAAAATGTCGCTAGTTCAAATGGTGCCACTACAACTGCATTATTTTTCTTCGCAAGCTCTACTGTATCTCCAACATGATCACCATGTCCATGCGATAAAAGAATCGCATCTACTTTTACATCTTCAGCCTTTAAATCTGTTTTCGGATTTCCTGTTAAAAACGGATCAATTAAAATTACTTTTCCATTCGTTTCAATCTTTACAACTGAATGCCCATGATAAGATACTTTCATTATTACATTCCTCCCCTTATTACATTCTCACTTTTTATTCTACATGATTTTTCAATTCCCTGTCTTTTCTAACATCGATTTACTTGTCATAACGCTTTCTTCCGAGTTAAAGTTATATTTGTAATTAAATATCTCGGGGGTGCCAATCGATGAATGCTAGATTAGAAAATTTAATGCAATGGCTAAAAGAAAAAAACGTTGAAGCTGCGTTCTTAACTTCTACACCGAACGTCTTCTACATGACAAACTTCCACTGTGAACCACACGAAAGACTTCTTGGTATGTTTGTATTCCAAGAGAAAGAACCTATTTTAATTTGCCCTAAAATGGAAGAAGGCCAAGCACGTAACGCTGGCTGGGCACATGAAATTATCGGTTTTACTGATACTGACAGACCATGGGATATGATTGCAAAAGCAATTAAAGACCGCGGTATCAATGCAAATGCAGTTGCAATTGAAAAAGAACATTTAAACGTAGAGCGCTACGAAGAATTAACAAAACTATTCCCAAATGCAGCTTTCACGTCAGCTGAGGAAAAAGTTCGTGAACTTCGTTTAATTAAAGACGAAAAAGAACTTTCTATTTTACGCGAAGCAGCTAAAATGGCAGACTATGCTGTTGAAGTTGGTGTAAATGCAATTAAAGAAGATCGTAGCGAACTAGAAGTATTAGCAATTATTGAACACGAATTAAAAACAGAAGGCATACATAAAATGTCATTTGATACGATGGTATTAGCAGGTGCAAACTCTGCCCTTCCACACGGTATTCCAGGTGCAAACAAAATGAAACGCGGCGATTTCGTACTATTTGATTTAGGCGTAATCATTGATGGTTATTGCTCTGACATTACACGTACAGTAGCATTCGGTGACATTTCTGAAGAACAAACTCGCATTTATAACACTGTACTTGCTGGACAACTACAAGCAGTTGAAGCATGTAAACCAGGTGTTACACTTGGCGCAATCGACAACGCTGCTCGTTCTGTTATCGCAGATGCAGGTTACGGCGACTTCTTCCCGCACCGCCTTGGTCACGGACTTGGAATTAGCGTGCACGAATACCCAGATGTAAAAGCTGGTAACGAATCTCCATTAAAAGAAGGTATGGTCTTCACAATCGAGCCAGGTATTTACGTACCAAACGTAGGTGGCGTTCGTATTGAAGATGATATTTACATCACAAAAGACGGATCAGAAATTTTAACGAAATTCCCGAAAGAATTACAATTTGTAAAATAACAAAAAGGCAGCTTGAGTGCTGCCTTTTTCTATTTCCGCTTTAAAACCATCTTCTCCTCATACTTATCATCCCATTTAATCACAATCTCTATCGGTTCATCTTTAGATAGAGGCGCGCAACTTACACAAGAAGACTTCATTTCAATCCTTGCTCCTTTATGAACTTCTGACGTTTGTGTCATTGTACGAAACGTTTCACTAATAGAAATCTCCAAATTTTTGAATTCTGTATTCCCATCCCCGCCCTTATACTGAAACGTAAACATTCCATCTTCACTGTCATCCTTAATATATCCTTTATATTGCCCCGTCCAACTTTTGCTCTCGCTTGAAAAAGTAACATACCAAATCGAACAACTCCCTAAAAAGAAAATACTAATGAAAAAGAAGGCCACTTAAAAAGTGCCTTCTTCTATTTCACTAATATTTAATTGAAATTTCACGATCCAAACTGAGAAAAGGTGGACAAGAAGCGCAAACGCCATACATGCTCCGCTTAAAAAAGTTAGTATAGGATGCGAATACACGTGCCCTAATCCATAAGATATCGCCACGAAAAACATTGTTATGTAAATATAAATTGCTCCATGTATTTGCCTCATATAAACCTCCTTTTCACATAGTATAACATAAATTTTCTGATTATTCACATTAATAGACTGTAATTAATATTTCTCAACCGTTACACCTCTAACAGCCGCTTTAATATATGGCGCTCCTTGTAAACTTTGTAAATCCTCTGTTTTACCTGTTACGACTACACCGTATATTGGTAGGTCTTTTGGTTTGGTGTTTTTTATTTCTTTATAGTTTGTCCTAAAAGATTCGTGATATCCCCTTTTATTTTCACTTAAAGATATCTAAATACAGCTTTCTAAATGTTTATTATAATAAAAAGCACATCTATTTTGATGTGCTCTACGCATATACTTTAGTAACATATGAATCATTTTTTGAAACAAAAACTCCCACTCATCTCTCCTCACACTATAGTTATGACTTAGTCGCCATAATAATTGAACGAGGATAAAACCCCAGCTTTTCATAAAACGATACAGCTTCATTTCCGTACACTACTGTTAATTCAATTTCATCTATCTTCTTCGCTTTAAACCATTCCACTGCACTATTCATTAATTTCAAACCAAATCCGTTTCTTCGGTATTTTTCATCAACGAATAAAACTTCAATCTTCCCACTTGCTCTTTTACTATACGCTATACAAAATCCTAATATATCATCTGTTTCCGACTCAACTAATAATTCAATTCTATATTCTCCGTACTTTGAATTTTGTTTATAATTTTCAATACGTTCCTCAAATGTCATTCTTGGATAATCACCAGAAAAATATTTTGATTTATTGTTATGATATTCATGCAATTTATTTAAAGGTTCTCTTACTATTTCTATTTCATCGAGAGTGATATATTTATTATTAATTGTCATCCTACAGCATCTCCAATAATATATATTCCAACCAAAAAGATGACCATGTTACGGTTACAAAATACCAATCTATTATTTCATCGCATCCTTCACAACTTCTTGAATCATAACGACTTCTGTTTTCATATCAACAGCGGATGCTTCTTCATCAATACATTCATACCAAAATTCCAAATGCTTTTTATCAATTTCATGATGAGAATTTTCGACAAGAGCCCCGCCTTCTCCTTGCACAGAATACCAATATAAGTACTCTTCTCCATCTCTTATTTCCCGGAAAATTGTCTCAACGTACATCTTTTCGTCGTTTAATGTCAAAAGTACTTCTTTCATATTGTCATTAAGAAGCTGCATCCATTCATCTACACGATGACTTTTACCAGGCTTTACTTTAAATCTCGTTAATTCCACATTCATTTTTATTCCCCCGTTTTCTTCCGTACAAATAATCTATATTCTATTGGATTATGAAAACTTAATTTGTTAGCTAATTTTCGCGAAGAAATATTGTCTACATAACAATCCCAGCACGGTGTAATATCATTTTGCATGCAATGTTCAATGAACCGTGTTGCAACAGCTTGGGCTAATCCTTTCCCTTGATATGCTTTATGCGTCACAATATCAATTTCAGCGAATCCATTCCCACTAAATATTGAAACACATTCCGCTACAATCATTCCCTCTTGTTCTATACAAAATCCAAAACCACCGTTTAAAAATGTTTCTTTTGATCCCCAATATTCTTTGTAATACTCCTCTGTAAATTCACTGCTTCGTTCTATATCTCTTCTATCAATACGCTTCACTTCATATGTATTTTTGTTACAATCTCGTTTTCTCCCTTCAAAGGTTACACTTTGAAATTTCATTCGCGGAATGTTTCGAAGTACATGACTAAAACGCTCTTCTATCATCATTTCCCACTCGTCACTCGAAGTAAACAATGTAAATCTCTTCTCTGTTTTTTCAATAGACGTTTTTATATACGAAAATAAATCTTCGTTATAATTTTGATCATCCGTATGACCAAATACATAATAAATGCCATTCGCTGTACGAATTAGTCCTGCTGTTAACTTCTCGTTTACAAAAACCTCACCATCTATCATTTGATCACATACCGCATAAGCAAACGTCGTCGTTTTTGTATGACTTTCTAAAATCGGAAGGATTTTTCTATACTCGGCTACAGATAATTTTTTCATAATTGCTCCACTTTAATCGTATCCGCCTCTATATTTTCAAAACAAAGATTTACCGTTCTCTTTAATGCTCTCGTTCTATGAATCGTACATGCCGGAATTAAAATAGAATCATTCGGCTTTAATACCGCTGTTTCTCCATCTTCAAAATCAATAAGTAATTCTCCCTCTAACACAATAAATAATTCATCCGAATTCGAATGATAGTGCCAATCATATTCACCAGTAAATACAGCGATTCGTAAGCAATGACTATTCACATTTGAAACAACGAAGTTTTTATGTTGATCTTGAATGTCTTTTGTTAATTCTAATAAATTCACAGTCTCCATATTTCGTCCCACCCTTTCATTAATCGTTCTTCTGAAAAAACTAATTTAATCTCCACCGCCTCCGCAATCTCCTCCGCCATCACTTGAGCTACTACAATCACTGCTACTGTAGTCACCGAATCCACTTGATGAACTTGAGGCGTATGAAGATTTTTTGCTCATTTTTCTTTGCTTATCTTTCTTACTTTCATGACTAGGCCATACTTTATTAAATAATATAAAGAATAAGATTCCTTCTACCATAACAAGTGTAACGCCAAAAATACCTTCAATAAAATTAGGGGTGATCCCCAAACTTTTAACCATTCCGCATAAAAACACACAAAAAATTACGTACAAGAACATACAAATATACCGAAATGTTTTCTCTATCATAATGACTATTTTTTTAGAAAGAGGTATGTTCTGTTCCTGTTTTTTCTTTATATACTTTTGTCTCTTTGCTTGCTTTTTCCTCCTCTTTTTGCTTCCCACCCAATCCCCTCTTTTGACTTTCATTTTTCATTTAATTCCAAATTATCACAAAAAATAACATTATAACAAGCTATATTTCACGTAAAGTTTTATTTACTTTTTGTAAAGTTTCATTTACTTATTACCTAAAAATGGATATAATAAATGTAACAAATTTACAAAAAGGAGACTTTGTATATTTGATTAAAAATAAGGTAAAACAATTCCGCGTCGTTAGAGACATCACCCAAGAACAATTAGCTTCCTCTGTTCAAATCACTAGACAATCCCTCATCGCTATCGAAAAAAACAAATACAACCCAAGTTTAGAATTAGCATTGAAATTATGTGAGTTTTTCAACTGTAAAGTAGAAGATTTATTTCAATTAGATAAAACTGGGGAGGAAAAAGAATGAAAAATACTTTTAATCAAAAGTTCATTTCGCATCTTACCATTTTGCTGTTAGGTTCAGCTCTTCTTTATTTCAATAGTAATGACGAAGAAAAGATTAGTTCTGTCCTTTTATTCGCTGGCGTATACATACTCTTCTCTTTGATACTATTCGTAGTGAAACGAATATTCTTTAAGACAAAAAAGACCGATGCAGAGAAATATCCATTACCTGAGATGGATGAAAGAATCGAAAAGATGAGTTTAAAACTTATGGCACAAATTTTCGGTCTCTCTCATTTAGTCGGATCTGCGATACTATTTATTTTATATATCACTGACAAAAACTCGATGATACGAGTTGAGTATGCCTTATATTACTTGTTCGGCATTCTTTTCTTTACAATGATGTTCGGATTGAAAATTGTAAAGAAACTAGACAATTAGCCTCAATAAAAAGCCCCTCCTTACGAAAGGAGGGGCTTACATGTATTTCTATTATGATAAAGCAGGAGCTTTTTCAAGTAGCTCTTTTGCATCAGCGTATTGTAAGCCGTGAGCTTCTGCAACTGCCTCGAATGTTACATATCCATCTAATGTGTTAATACCTTTTAATAATGCAGTGTTGCCTAAGCAAGCATCTTTATAGCCTTTGTTCGCAATTTGTACTGCATATGGTACTGTTACGTTTGTTAATGCAAGAGTTGATGTACGTGGAACCGCACCTGGCATATTAGCAACTGCATAATGAACAACGCCATGTTTTTCGTAAGTCGGGTTGTCATGAGTTGTAATACGGTCAGTTGTTTCAAAAATACCACCTTGGTCAATCGCGATATCTACAACGACAGAACCTGGCTCCATTGATTGAATCATTTCTTCTGTTACAAGTTTTGGCGCTTTTGCACCTGGGATTAATACTGCACCAATAACAAGGTCAGATTCTTTTACAGCTTCTGCGATGTTGTATGGATTAGACATTAACGTTTTTACTTGGTTACCGAAAATGTCATCTAATTGACGAAGACGTTCTGCACTTAAGTCGATGATTGTTACATCTGCACCTAAACCTACTGCAATCTTCGCTGCGTTTGTACCAGCTTGACCACCGCCGATAATTGTTACTTTGCCGCGTTTTACCCCTGGAACGCCTGCAAGTAAAATACCTTTACCGCCTTTGTTTTTCTCAAGGAATTGTGCACCGATTTGTGCAGACATACGACCTGCTACTTCACTCATAGGTGCAAGTAATGGTAATGAACGATTGTCTAATTGTACTGTTTCGTATGCAATTGATACAACTTTGTTATCAATTAATGCTTTCGTTAATTCTGGTTCTGGAGCTAAGTGTAAGTATGTGAATAAAATTAAACCTTCACGGAAATAGCCGTATTCACTTGCTACTGGCTCTTTTACCTTCATAACCATATCTTGATTCCATGCTTCTTCAGCAGTTTCTACAAGTTTCGCACCAGCTTGTACGTATTCTTCATCCGTAAAGCCAGATCCTAAACCTGCTCCTTTTTGAACAAAAACTTCATGACCATTTTGTACTAAATGTACTGCTCCCGCTGGCGTCATTGCCACGCGGTTTTCATTGTTTTTAATTTCTGTTGGAATACCGATACGCATTATTAGTTCCCCCTTGAGTTATGAAATGACCCCTGAATCATTTTTTAAAGCGCTTTCTACGCTCTTATATTTTAACATAATATCTCAATATTTGACAAAAAATAATACAAGTTTTCCGATAGATTTAATTTTATATTAAAGGACAGTATTATCCGCACCTCTTTGCATACAGGATAAACTGTCCAATCATTCGAAACTTCACTTTATTTTTCTCTATCGATGTCTATGAATAACATCTACTGCACCCGTTACTTCAATAATTGTACCGGTAATCATATCGGAATCTTCCTCACATAAAAACGAAATCGTTCTTGCGATATCTTCGCCTGTTCCAGATCTACCAATTGGTGTGTTACGTTCTTTCAACTGACGTGCTTCTTGAATTGTCGCTTCTTTCATATCACCAATAATATCACCAGGACATACCATATTTGCAGTAATTCCATATTCTGCTTCTTCGTAAGCAACTGTTTTCGTTAATGAAACAAGTCCTACTTTCGCTGCGGCAAAAGCTGAACGATAAATCCATCCCGGTGCGCTATCTGCCCCTTGGAATCCGTAATTAATAATACGGCCAAAGTTCTGTTTTCTCATAACTGGAACGACAAGTTTCAACAAATGAAATACCGCTGTTAAATTACCCTGAATCATTTCATTCCATTCATCTTCTTCATAATCGACTAACTTTTTTCGTTCAAATACATATGGACCAGCATTATTAATTAAGAAATCAATTTTGCCAAAACGGCTTATCGCTTCTTCTACTATTTTATGTAAATCTTCCTTTTTCGTGACATCCGCTTGCACGAATTGTAGACGCTCTTCCATATTTTTATATGTTTCTTTCATCTTTTCCATAGCCGTGATATCGCTATGATATGTTACTGTTACTGAATAGCCTTTAGCCAATAATTTTTCTGTTACTTGCTTTCCTAAACCTTTCGTACCGGCTGTAATGAGCGCGTGTCTCACAAAACGGCCCCCTTTTAAATTGCTATAGTTCATATGTAACAAGTTCTCGCACCAATTACAACTAAAATGAATCAAAACAGAGTTTTCGAAATTCTGTAACGTTTCCGACAAGCACCTTACCAAAATTTGTTTTATAATAAAGTTGTAAACGGTAATAAAAATGATTGGGAGGAATTTACTATGAATAATACATATACAAATATTTTAATCGCGGTGGATGGTTCTAAAGAAGCAGAAAAAGCCTTTAAAAAAGCAATTCAAGTCGCAAAACGCAACAATGCAACATTAACTATTGCTCATATCGTTGATGTAAAAGCATACTCAGCAGTAGAAGCTTATAGCCGTGCAATTGCTGAACGTGCAAATCTATTTGCAGAAGACTTATTAGAAGACTACAAAAAAACTGCGCTTGAAGCTGGCCTTGAAAAAATTGAAACTGTATTAGAATTTGGTAATCCTAAATCAAAAATTTCAAAAGAAATTGCTCCAAATCATAAAGTAGATTTAATTATGTGTGGTGCAACTGGTTTAAATGCTGTTGAGCGTTTCCTAATTGGTAGCGTCTCTGAACATATTATTCGCTATGCGAAATGCGATGTCCTTGTTGTTCGTGGTGATGAGGAGCAAGGTGAGCTTTAATTTATAAAAATGAATAGGGTAGATAAGAGACTTTCTCTTATCTACCCTATTTTCATTTATACTTTAGGAATTCTGTAATCTGGATTATGTTGCTCCCAGCCACCTTGTGTATTTACACTCGTATCCCCATCACCATCTACCCATATTGTTCTTCCATCAGGTAAAACTCTTTCATGGGGTGTTACATGATGAGTATTCGGGTTTTCCTCCGCTGCATATTCTACATCCATTGCTTCTGGAGCTGATGCTTGTGCTACACTATCGCCTTCTACTCCGTCGGCGATTCCATCCACACCATCAATTATATCAATAACTCCAACTGAGAAGACGCCTACAGCTGCAACCTTCGCTAATTCTTTTCCTGCTTCTATCGCTTTATCAGTATCTCCCTCCCGTATCGCTTGCACCGTTTCAACTCCCTTTTCTGAAACATGTACAATACCTTTCCCAATTGTCGTTGCTGTATCTTGAACCGTTCCCAGTATTTCTTTGTATCCTCGCTTCGCTTGCTGTTTATCATCTGTAATGAGACCGCCTATAGCATCATACGTCCCATCAGCAAGATTCCCAACGATTTCTCCAGTTTTAACCGTAGCTTTATTAACCCCTTTTCCAACATCCTTTATGAAATTACTGTTCGTAACTTCGCCTACTACTTCTATCGCACCGCCCACTACTTCAGCTGCAGCTTTAGACACTGCTCCAGTTACTGATTTTATTAAACCCATACCGCATCCCCTTTTTCAAATAAATCATTATATAATATTATTACAATTATAATTATATAGCTGTAGTCTATATAACTACAACTTATTTCACATACTTCACTATAAATACAAGACAAACTAGCACAATAATAGCTACTGCCAACACATAAGGCGGAAGAAACTTCAAAGACCACAATGCCATCATAATCGTAGCTACTGTTAAATAAGATTGCCTTGCATCTTCTGTCATTTTTTTACGAAGGCAGAATACATACAAATAGCCAATTGGCGGCGTAATAAAGCAAAGAACATATATGATTTTAGATTTCAAATACCATTTTTGTTCCCCTAGTTTCTTTATATCTTCTTCTATTCTCTTATGCTCTTGTTCTCTGGCTTCTTCTACAAGCGGATCTTCCTCTTCTCCTCGCTTTTCTTTCATATAAGGAAGAAAGTGCATGAAAAAATAGTATGCAAATACGAACGCTCCAAAGCCAATATTTAATCTTTCTAATGGAACATGCTCACTAAAAAAGACAGCAGTAAGCGCTAAGGATAAACAGTACGTCATCATCCAAAATGAACGTTTTCTCTTTTTTCGTTCTATCTCTTTTTTATCATGTACATGTTTTCTTTTCGAAAGCCATATTGAAATACAGCAGTCTACTACAAATAGAATAAAGATAAATATCCCGATATGTACTGTTTCTACATCCTCAAATGAAAAAACATTTGGGAATGCAACATGTAATACAATTAATGTGTACAAAATTAACCCTATAAAATAAATACGTCTCATTTTCCATCCCTTTCTTATTTCCTAACATTACGTTAACATACATTTTTTAGAAATAGACGGACAAAATATATATGTTTAAAAAAGGAGGATGCTACATGGATGATTCTGAACGTATTATTTTAGATGTGAATGGGAAAGAAATCGAAATGTTAGATACAATTCGCGCACATTTTAAAGAGAAACATGGAGTTGAACTAAGTAACGGTGCACTGCTTAGAGATTTGATGGATATTGAGTATATCCGAATTACGGAAGATCGACATAAGTATGATTAATCGATACATTGTAAGCCTAGAGCAAATTGCTCTAGGCTTACTTACATCCACACGAAAAATGCTATAATTAGGAAAAATGTGGAGGCTGTCAAAATATGAAATCTGAAAATATCTCAAAACATTTTCATACATTACATGTACAAAGGAACGAATTCCTTCCTCATCTCCATTCACTATCAAAAGAACAACTATGGTATAGGAAAGAGGACAAAAAATGGTCTATTGGTGAACACTTTTATCACTTATATTTAATTGCAAAGATGCTTAAAGTAGCAATTAAATTCTCTTTCACCCTTATCCCTTATGCAAAGCTAAGAAAAAACGCCCCATTTGCCACTGAAATACATGACATTTATGCCGAATATAAAGAAAAGCATGGCAAAGGAATGAAAGCACCTTGGATTTTAATCCCTTCAAAAAAAGTCTATCAATCTATGAATGTAACTCAATTAGAAGAATTACTTACACGTGAAACAAATGAAATAAAAAAACTCGTTCAAAATATAGAAGAAAATATTGCAGGGCATATCGTATTTTTAGATCCAATTGCTCACTATCCTAATTTGATTCAATCTATTCAACTATTAGCGATACATGAGAAACATCATTTTATGAGTATGAAATGATAAATACTCCTATAAAAATCTAAATACAAAAAGGTAAGGTGCTTTCTATAAAAAGCACCTTACCTTCTATCTCATACATCATTTAATTCCCACAAACTCTCCAACTAATCCTTTCGCCTTCTCCAAAGCTTTTTCAATTTGCTCAAATCCAGTCCCGCCAGCACTATTACGACGCTTTACAGCCGCATATGGTGACAGCACTTCATACAAATCTTCTTCAAATAACGAGCTCATTTCTTTATATGTTGCAAGTGGTACATCTACTAAATAAATTCCTTTTTGTGTGCAGTGCAGCACTAGCTTTCCAACAATTTCATGAGCTTGACGGAACGGTAGTCCTTTGTTTGCTAAGTAGTCGGCAATTTCTGTTGCGTTAGAGAAATCTTGCGTTACAGCTTGCCCCATTTTTTCTTTGTTTACAGTCATCGTCTCTAACATGCCTGCCATAATATGAAGGCATCCTTCTACTGTTTTTACTGTATCAAACATTCCTTCTTTATCTTCTTGCAAGTCTTTATTGTAAGCGAGCGGTAATCCTTTCATTACTGTAAGTAAACTAAATAAATTACCGTATACTCTGCCTGTTTTACCACGGATTAGTTCCGCCATATCTGGATTTTTCTTTTGCGGCATAATGCTGCTTCCCGTTGCGTATTGATCGCTCATTTCAATAAATTGAAACTCTTGGCTACTCCATAAAATAAGTTCTTCGCAAAAGCGTGATAAGTGCATCATAAGCATAGAGGAGTTACTTAGGAACTCCAGTATGAAATCACGATCGCTTACTGCATCTAAACTATTTTCATACATTCCATTAAATCCAAGAAGCTCCGCACTATATTCTCGGTCAATTGGGAATGTCGTTCCTGCTAACGCTCCTGCTCCTAATGGGGAAATGTTAATACGCTTTA
The DNA here is from genome assembly GCF_051916145.1 of Bacillus cereus group sp. MYBK245-2. NCBI lineage: Bacteria > Bacillati > Bacillota > Bacilli > Caryophanales > Bacillaceae > Bacillus > Bacillus cereus group sp. MYBK245-2. Next base: position 250,940 of record NZ_JBQAGB010000004.1, read on the forward strand.
ATGAATCTTCATAACGATTCACATCACGCTCTAACATCCAAAAATAAGCGAGAATATGATGCGCAAATGAAATTGGCTGGGCACGCTGCAAGTGCGTATAACCAGGCATAATTGTTTCAATATTATTTTCTGCTTGATGAACAAGAACAGTTTGCAATTGTTTTGTAGCTTTTATAATATGTTCTACTTTTTCTTTTAAATATAAATGCATATCTGTCGCTACTTGATCGTTACGACTTCGGCCAGTATGAAGTTTCCCGCCTACTTCACCGATTTTTTCAATTAACATCTTTTCGATATTTAAATGAATGTCTTCCGCTTCAACGGAAAAATGCAATTTATTTTGTTTCGCTTCTTCTAATAAATATTGAAGACCTATCTTTATTTTCTCTGCTTCTTCTTTCGTAACGATGCCTTGCTTTGCTAGCATCGTTACGTGTGCAATACTTCCGTTTATATCTTGATTTACTAATTGTTGATCGAAGGAGATGGATGCTCCGAACTCTTCAACCCATGCTTCCGCTTCTTCTGTAAAACGTCCGCCCCAAAGTTTGCTCACGCTTCCACCTTCTTTTGATTCACTTGGCTGTATACTTTCGTCGGTAAACCGAATAATGAAATGAATCCAACTGCTGCATCATGATTAAATTCATCCTGAGCAGTATACGTTGCTAATTTTTCATCGTATAAAGAGTACTCAGATTTACGTCCTTCTACAATCGCATGGCCTTTAAATAATTTCACACGCACTATGCCTGTTACATTCTTTTGCGTTTCTTGTAAGAAAGCATTCAGCGCTTGTTTTAAAGGCGAGAACCATAAACCGTTATAAATAAGTTCTGTTATTTTCTGCTCAATCATCGGTTTAAAATGCGCTACTTCTTTTACGAGTGTTAAATCTTCCAGTTCCTTGTGCGCCGTAATTAATGTCATCGCTGCTGGGCATTCGTATACTTCACGCGATTTAATACCAACAAGGCGATTTTCTACGTGATCGATACGTCCAACGCCATGTTTTCCAGCAAGTGCATTTAACGTTTTAATGAGTTCTGAAAGTGGGTATGCAGTACCATTTAAAGTTGTCGGTACGCCTGCTTCAAAACCGATTTCTACAAACTCTGGTTTATTCGGTGTATCTTCTAATGCTAATGTCATCTCATATGCATCTTCTGGCGGCGCTGCCCATGGATCTTCTAAAATGCCACATTCATTACTGCGTCCCCATAAATTTTGATCGATTGAAAAAGGGCTGTCTAAATTAATCGGAATTGGTACATCGTTTTCTTTTGCATAGGCAATTTCTTCTTCACGTGACCATTTCCATTCACGTACAGGCGCAATCACTTCTAAGTAAGGATTTAACGCTTGAATAGAAACTTCAAAACGAACTTGATCATTCCCTTTCCCTGTACATCCGTGTGCCACTGCAGTCGCACCTTCTTGTTCTGCAATTTCCACTAATTTCTTCGCGATAAGTGGGCGTGATAGCGCCGAAACGAGAGGATATTTCCCTTCGTATAACGTGTGCGCTTGCATCGCCATCAATGCATATTCGTTTGCAAATTCTTCTTGAACATCAATCATATATGATTTAATTGCACCTACTGAAAGTGCCTTTTCTTTCACAAATGCTAAGTCTTTACCTTCCCCTAAGTCTAAACAAAGCGCGATAACATCATAATTCTTCTCTTGTAACCATTTAATTGCAACGGAAGTATCAAGACCTCCAGAATATGCTAATACAACTTTTTTCTTCTCCATTTTGCATCCCCCTAAAGAATAAATATTCATTTTCTTTTATAATAATTCACACTTTAACACCTTTTACAAAATGTATCAAGAGTCATTTTCAAATTTTTTCAAACAATTTCGTCGAACTTCTTTCTGTTTTTTTGTACAATATAAGCAGGAAAACGGGGGTGAACTTATGGAAAAGTATTTCTTATACGATGAACATCTCGGAATTGAAGTTCCGCATTTACAAGAAGACTGGGAAGATATCCCCGAAAAAATGCAACATGCGATTTTATTAAAATGGGAACAAGTTCGCGGAAAGATTCCTGATCGTATAAAAGAACTCGAACATTATATTAATGCAAAACAGCATCATTTAAATAACGAAGAAGACTTCGAAATTTCTTGCAAACTGAATTCAGAAATTGCCGATCTCGCTTCCATCATTAATGACCTTTGGCTTTGGTATCGACTCACTCAAAATGTATCTGAGGGGAAAGCACACCAATAAAAAAAGCATACCCCTCAATTACTTTGGGTCATGCTTTTTTGTCGTAACACGATTTACAATATATTTCTTGTGCTGTTTTTGCCAAACACGCATCAAATGGACCAACTAATATACTTCTTTCTTTCGGCAACTTTACAAAAGCAACAAGCTCTTCTTCATATTGAATCTTTTTCTGACATGAAACACATGTTAACTCTTTTCTTTTAAACATGTCTTTTAGCATATTCTCACTCTCCTCTTTATCTATCTATATTAATATACTCTCATAATAGTTAAAATTTGTAAAAATATGACACATTATAAAGTAAATGATTCATATACTATGTACAAAAGGAGGCCTTACACTTATGCGCGCTTTCGTTATTATCGCTTTAACTTTTTTAAGTGTGATTAGCTGGGATGCGTTTTTTAAAGATAAAAATGATGATAAAAATACAACTGAATAGAAACTCTTCTTTTCTTACTTATTGGACAAACTAAAAAAACTGTCCAATTCTCCAAAATAACTTAGGCTTTTCTACAAAAATATTTAAACATAACAATTTTTGTAGATTTCCTCCGTTTATTGTCGGTTTCCATCCGCATACATTTTTTGAAAGTATGATATAATAATATAAATCTTGAAGGAAGGGATTTTGATATCATGATCGCTCGAAGGAGCATGTGGCATCGTATTGATGAATCATACACGTAGCGTATTTTCCAGCTCAGATACTTTAGTCTAGCGAAAAAAATACGAGAGTGGGGAAATTATGATTGCCCGAAGGATAATTTGGCAAAAAAAAGACTCTTCTTACACATAGCGTTTTGTTTAGGGCTTAATTGTTACTAGCTAAACAAAACAAAGAAGAGCAGGATTGCTAAATGAAGAATCCTACTCCACGTTTTGTTTAGTCGTTTTAAGACTTAAACTAAAACGAAAGTAGGGAGAATTGATGGACGAGAGGATTATTCGTTATTTCTTCAGCGACATATAGCGTAGTTAGTTTTTTCGTAAACTAACTGAAGCTACATGTGAGCTCGTAGTTAGTTTACAACACAAAAAAGGACTACTAACTACGGAAAGAAGGAATAACGATGAGGAACATCCAAAGTCGACAAATTATTAAAGAAGTTTTTATGGTTTTAATCGGTTCATTTATTTTAGCAGCAGCGCTATATCACATTCACTTCCAAAACCACTTAACAGAAGGTGGTTTTGTAGGTATCGCACTATTCATCCAAAATTTTTATGATATTTCACCATCTATTTCAACTGTAATGATGGATATCCCAATTATTCTACTATGCGCGTCATTGTTAGGTAGAAAAATGGTTGGCTATTCATTCTTAGGTTCAATTTCATTCGGAGTATTTTATTCTCTTATGGAAAATTATTCTCCATTTACGGTCGATTTATCAAACAATTTATTTATAGCTGCAGTAGTTGGCGGTGCGTTAGCTGGTATTGGACTCGGTTTTATATTGCGATTTGGCGGTGCAACCGGTGGAGACGATATTTTAACAATTGTATTAAGTAAAAAAACACGTTTTACAATTGGGCAAATTTTCTTCGTCTTTGACGCGATTGTTCTTGCGCTTTCATTATATTATTTAAATTGGACAGAAATTGCTTTTACTATTCTTTCGATTGCCGTACAGGCAAAAACATTGGATTTAATTTATTATCCAAAAACAGAAAAAGCAGAAGAAAAGCAGCCAGTATCTATTCCAATGTCCAAAAAGCATGCAACAAATTAAAAAAGCGAAAGGCTTCGGCCTCTCGCTTTTTTTATGCTCTTTTTTCCTTCTCGACTATGTGGCGCACTTGATAAAATCTATTTGCAAATTCAGTAACGTTTCTTGTTAAACGATAATTCACTGTAGACCCGATTGCCATTCCAATTACCGGAATACCTTGGAATAATTTACGACGAAGAGCATAAATCGAAAATGTTTTCAAAATTTGTTTTAAAATAATTTCAGTCGAAGCTGGTTGTAACACCGCTTCGTCTCCTTCGTAGAAGAAGGAATCTTCTTGTTCTAACTCTTGCAGTAAATTGTACCATGCGTATTGCTGAAGCCTTCCTGGTAGTAATGACGCATGAAATACTTTTAACGCAAGCATCATTTCATACGGCTTATTCACATCATGCCCAAATGACGTTGCAATAAGTTGGACAGCCTTCACATTTAACGCAATCATAACCGGAAAATCAGCTGTTAATAATAATAAACCTCCAGCACCCGTTGCTCCGCCTTGTACGAATGAATATAGGCGATGGCGTGCTGTTTGCTGCTCTGCTATGTATGTTAATTGGTCAATAGATAATGCTTTTAAATCCTCTAGTTGCTCAATCGATTCATCAAATAATCTCGATGTTCCTAAAATACGATTACGCGCATCTAACTGTGATTGTGAACTTTGAATCAATGCATGCAAATGAAAGAGCCATCCATCTGCTTTCGTAAAGAAATCTTTTCGTTTTTTCTCAGGTAGTTTCGCAATTGTAGTATGTACCCATTTATCAAACAGTTTTTGAAAATCAGTCGCTTCTTGCTCAACTAATTGCGATTCCCATTCTTTTATATTGTCTAAAATGGCTTGTTCTCGCTTCGATCGCATCGTAACAACCACCTCGTTCGATTTTTTTCTATTGTAACATATTTCTGCTTATTCTTTGCAAATATGCTTGTCTATCTTTATTCACATACCATTTTTGAGTAGCATAAAATATTAACAAAAAGGATGAGATAAATCACATGAATCTATCCGATATAAAAAAAGAATATCATGCAGTATTCAGTTTAGGACAAAACTGCTGGCCTGCTTGGGCATTATATCAATTCAAATTATCGCCATTTTTTGGCGTTATTGATTTTATGCTAAGCCCATCATTAGAAAAAGTGAATATATTATTACAAAATCGATTTGACCGTTTTTTACAGTTAGAAAACTTATCCTTCATCTCATTTTGGGATGATGGTGCGAAATTAAGACTCCGGGACAATCTATATGAAATCGACTCCTGCCACGACTTTAAAACAGATGTAAACACACCAACTTCTTGGCCTTCTTATACAGAAATCAAACTAAATTATGAGCATCGTATTACTCGTTTTCTAAATACAATTGAAACGGCACAATCCATATTGTTTATTCGAACTGGAGGAACATACGAAGAAGCACGTTCCTTAGAACAGATTTTATCTCAAATCGTTACACATACATTCTCTGTCCTATTACTCATTCCTGAAGATGTACCAACTGTTACGGAAGAAGATTGGGGATTGCAAAATATTTGCGTTATAAAATGTCCTATTATGGATGTATTTCAGTACAATGAAGCATTTTGGAATGACTTATTTAATGGCATCGTAATTCGACCACATCCTTAAATACACGACACTTTTATTACGCAATACATTATAATCATCCTTATACAAAATAAAGTGAAACTTTAATCAGTGGGGGTTTTGTTCATCCCCCACTGATTATCAGCCCTCACCAATCGGACTTTTATGGACAGTTGATCCCCCACCTAACTTCTTTGCTTCCGCTGAATTTTGAGGTGGGGGTCTTACTGCCCGTTAAAGCGGGATAAATAAGGAGTGATTGTATATGTATCCACGTGCAAAAGCTTTCGGTCTTGCTATACATGACAGTCGCCTTCTTGTACAAGAATATCATACAGGCGATGAAACATATTACCGGCCTCTTGGCGGTTCAATTGAACTTGGTGAAAAATCAGCACATACCGTTATTCGTGAATTTCAAGAAGAGCTTCATACAGAAGTGGAAATCACCGATTATTTAGGTTGCTTAGAAAATATCTTTCATCTTGATGGAGAAATTGCTCATGAAATCATTCAACTATATTCTTTACGCTTATTAGACACATCACTATATGGAATGGAAAAAGTGAAGATACAAGATGAGCAAACAATATCGTATGCGAAATGGATTCCCATTACAGCATTCATTCAGGAGAAAAAAGCACTATATCCAGATGGAATTTTAAACTATATTCAAAAGAAAAAAGACGAAATCCTATAGGATCTCGTCTTTTTTCTTTTCATATATTAACCGATGTTTCCAAGACGTAGTACGTCACGAGCGATCATAACTTCTTCGTCAGTTGGAATTACAATAATTTTTACTGGAGAATGTGGGAAGTTGATGAATGCTTCCTCACCGAATACGTTATTGCGTTTTGCATCGAAGTATACGCCCATGTATTCAAGGCCTTCTAATACGCGTTCACGAATAATCGCACTGTTTTCACCTACACCAGCTGTGAAGATGATTGCGTCTACACCTTTCATACGAGCAGTGTAAGAACCGATGTATTTGTGGATACGGCTTACGAATACATCAAGTGCTACTTTCGCGCGGTGATCGCCTTCTTCTTCTTTTGCAATGATGTCACGTAGGTCACTAGAGTAACCAGTAAGACCTAACATACCACTCTTCTTGTTCAATACGTTAACTACTTCTTCTACTGTTTGGCCTGTTTTTTCCATGATGTATGGAATTAACGCAGGGTCAATGTTACCAGAACGTGTACCCATTGTTACACCAGCAAGTGGAGTGAAGCCCATAGAAGTATCGATAGATTTACCGCCTTCTACTGCTGCGATACTTGCACCGTTACCTAAGTGACAAGAAAGTAAGCTTAAGCTTTCAAGTGGACGACCTAATAGCTCAGCTGCACGCTCAGTTACATATTTATGAGAAGTTCCGTGGAAACCGTATTTACGGATACCGAATTTTTCATAGTACTCATATGGTAAGCTGTATAGGAATGCAGATTCCGGCATTGTTTGGTGGAACGCTGTATCGAATACTGCTACTGCTGGTACGTTTGGTAATACTTCTTGGAATGCTTTAATACCAACAACGTTTGCTGGGTTGTGAAGTGGTGCTAAATCGCTTAATTCTTCGATATCAGCTAATACTTCATCAGTAATTAGAACAGAGTCAGCAAATTTTTCGCCGCCGTGAACAACACGGTGACCGATACCGCCAATCTCGTCTAGAGATTTAACGATTCCGTTTTCAGTTAATTTTTTAAGAAGCATATTAACTGCTACTGCGTGATCTGGAATGTTTGTAATTTCTTTTTGTTTTTCGCCATCTACAGTAATAGTGAAGATACTATCTTCTAAACCGATACGTTCTACTAAACCTTTTGTTAATACTGTTTCACTTGGCATTTCAAATAATTGGAATTTTAAGGAAGAGCTTCCTGCGTTAATCGCGATGATTTTTGACATCTAGTCTTTCGCCCCTTTTTCTCTTGGTAGTTGTGTGGATGTTTCCACAAACCGCTCGATTTTATCTGATCAAATTTACTAAATATGAAAACGTTTCATCATTAGCAAATTTTATACTCACGATTTTAATTTAAACATCGTACGACATATATTTCAAGTGAAAAAATTGTAACACCAAGAAAAAAAATATATTACAGATTTCAAAAAAATTCAGTTAAATCTTGTATATATTTAAAAATATGACATATCATATAAAACTGTACTACATGAATTACTAACCCTGTTACATATACCTGGCCTTATTTATGCGTTGCAAACCAAGTATTTAATTGGTCCATAATGTCCTCCATCGCCTTCATGTTGGAGAATTTAGGTAACTCCACTAATAACGCCTGTTTTGGCATCGTTACACTAGGGCCTTTCTTTTGGAGAACAAATATACTTTTTGCATTTTTCTCGTTTTTAAACATGGAAACAGGTAGCTGTAATAACCCCTGAATAAAGCATGTTTCTTTAATAAATGCATGCAATTTCGGTGCTTGATTACTTTCAAAAATGAAGTTCGGTACTAGGAAGAATAAGTATCCGCCTTCTTTCGTATGCTTCACGCTTTGTTCAATAAATAGGTGGTGGGCATATGACATTCCTTCATCTGCTTTTAACTTATATTCACTTGCACCGATTTCATTTGGATAGTAACCAACCGGTAAGTCTGAAACGACTGCATCAACTGGATCGATATAAAGCGGTGCTAGTCCATCTTGATGGAAGAATTCGATTGCATGCTTTTGTAAATTCGCATTTACTAAAGCAAGTTTAATTAGCACTTCGTCCACTTCTACACCAAATCCACTCATCGTAATGTTTTCTTGAGCACTATTGAAAACTGTCGTCATCAAGTTACCCGTTCCAATTGCAGGGTCTAACACAGTAATTTCATTTTGACCCTTCATAAATTTATGGAATAAGTAGCTCATGAACATACCAACTGCATCAGGCGTCATTTCGTGATTCGCTTGTACGCCTTCTTTCATTCCTTTTAAGATGGCTAACTGAAATGCTTTACGAATTTCTTCACCTTTATATGTTTCTTCATTAAACGTACTATATTCACGATTCAGCCTTTCAATTGCTGATTCTGATAATTCCTCTTGTAAAATCGCTCCTTCAAACAAGTTATCCCCTGTTTCTACAAGCGCCTCTAAATATGTTACATCTAATTCTTTACGTAAAACTACCGCAGAAGAATCAAAAATAGAAAATAAAGTTTCTACTGTCTGACTCACGTACATTCCTCCTTCTCTCTTTTACACATAACTTATATCATACCATAATCTGATTTTTTCCCAAAAGAAAAAGCGACCTCTTTTTTAGAGCTCCCTTTTTAGTGATGTATGATGTAACGTCTTCTCTCGTATATCGATTCCATATAGCAATATATGAGAGAAGACGACCTCTTTCAAAGAGGTCATCTTCCTTCACATTATTTTGCAGCTTTTGCTGCTTCTAATGCTGCTTCATAGTTTGGATGGCTTGTACCTTCGCTTACGTATTCTACGTAAACTACTTTGTCGTTGCTATCTACTACGAATACCGCACGAGCAAGTAAACGAAGCTCTTTCATTACTAAGCCGTAAGCTTCACCGAATGAAAGGTCGCGGTGGTCAGAAAGTGTAACAACATTTTCTAAACCGTTTGCTGCACACCAGCGTTTTTGAGCAAATGGTAAGTCAACGCTAATTGTTAATACTTTCGCGTTTTCAATACCTGCTGCATCTTGGTTAAAACGACGTGTTTGTGCATCACACACACCTGTGTCGATTGAAGGTACAACACTAATTAATTTCACTTCACCTTTGTATGTTTCTAAACTTACTGGAGATAAGTCATTTGCTAGCACTTGGAAGTTTGGCGCTTGATCGCCAACTTTAACTTCTGTTCCAACTAAAGTCATTGGGTTACCTTTAAAAGTTACGTTTGCCACTTGAAAATCCTCCCTTATTTAAACAAAATATGTACAATGTAAATGATAGTTTGTCCCTATCGATAATGCAAATAAAATCGCTTTATTTACAAAAAAATTAAAGAAGCTAATCCATTGATTAGCTTCTTTATTCGTTAAATTTGAAATTCCGGATCGTCTTCTTTTCGTTTATCCATCATTTCTTTCACTTTATCAACAGCTTGTGGCGCTAATTCAATTATTTTATCGATGACGTGTGTTTGCTTATCTAAATGTAACACTTTTACGCCTTCTCCATTTATAACGAGAAAAGCAACAGGATTAATAGAAACTCCTCCACCACTTCCCCCGCCAAATGGATGACGGCCTGAATGTTCTATTTTACCAAATTCACTTCCACCTGCAGCAAATCCGAAGCTAACTTTTGAAACGGTAAGAATTACACTTCCATCTGCCGCTTTAATTGGATCGCCTACAATTGTATTTACATCAGTCATTTGTTTTAAATGCTGCATTGCAGTTGTCATTAAACCTTGAATTGGATGGTCCATTCTATATCCCCCCTTATGCTTGAACAGAGTTTTCAGTCGTACCAGATCTTTGTTTTCTCATAAACGCGATTAATTTAATACCTGTTTTTATAGCACGGAATATACGAAAGGATGCTGTTAATTCACATCTTGACGCAAACCCTTTCCCTTGAAAAACAGGAGTAATTTCAAATTCTGGTACGTCGACAATATGCATATATTGTCCTACAACTCCAGCAGCCATTCCTTTTGTCCCCCATGCATATCCGGTAACAATTCCAGTACTAGCTGCATCACCTGCACCAATTTGCGTGTGCCATCTCCAACCATTGATTTTCACTCGTTTGAGAAAATCTTTAACGATAGTATGAACTTCTTGAAGCTTTTTTATCAGTTCCCCGATGCTATCAAGTTGTGCCATAATTTTATTATCGAGCCCGCCATCCTCTTCAGCTTTTTCGATTTTTTGCCCTGTTTTCTTCTGTTGCTTCTCAATTCTTTCCAACACATCAAATGTATAGCGAATCATCCATATTTTCACTTGAAACAAACATTGCTTTTCCATTTCTGAATATAAAAATGTCACTTTAAGCTTTATTTTCGACAATAGTATAAGCAAAATAAAAAGGAGAAGAATTATTATTCCAATTACGAACCACTTCATACGTATCATCCTTTCACTCCGTACCCATTATCGACAACTTTATTCATCATTAAACAGAGTTTCATAAGATTGAATATAAAAATTTTTCTAAAAATAAAAAGGTATTTTGACAATTTATATCGAAATATATTATTTGAACATATCATCAGGGAACGGACTCTAATGATATGTAGCACGAAGCATAGAAAATTTAACTGCAGTGGAGGGATACATAATGGCAGATCGTCGCAATTTATTTTTCTTTTATGGTGATGACAAAGCAAAGCTCGTTGAAAAAATGAAACCAATCTATCGTATTTTAGAAGAGAATGGATTTACCATATTAGATCATCCAAAAAATGCAAACGCTATCGTCAGTGTTGGAGATGATGCAACTTTCTTACAAGCCGTTCGTAAAACTGGTTTTAGGGAAGATTGTTTATACGCAGGGATTTCTACGAAAGATGAAATTTCATTCTACTGCGATTTCCATATTGATCACGTTGATATAGCCCTTCAAGAAATTACAAAAAATGAAATTGAAGTGCGAAAATATCCAACAATTGAGGTAGATGTGGATGGCAGCACATCCTTCCATTGTTTAAATGAGTTCTCATTACGTTCTAGCATTATTAAAACGTTCGTTGTAGACGTTCACGTTGATAATTTATATTTCGAAACATTTAGAGGTGACGGTTTAGTTGTTTCTACCCCAACAGGAAGTACAGCTTATAATAAATCGTTACGTGGTGCAGTTGTTGATCCGCTTATCCCTTGCTTCCAAGTAAGTGAATTAGCATCTTTAAATAACAACACATACCGCACGCTCGGTTCACCGTTCATTTTAAATCACGAACGTACATTAACTTTAAAACTAAGACCAGACGGTAACGATTATCCTGTTATCGGTATGGATAATGAAGCGCTTAGCATTAAACAAGTGGAAAAAGCTGTTGTACGCTTAAGCGATAAACAAATTAAAACAGTTAAATTAAAAAACAACTCTTTCTGGGAAAAAGTACAGAGAACATTTTTATAGTATTAAAATAACCGTAGAATTATGGTGACCCATAATTCTACGGTTATTTATTTACCTCGATTGGCGCGAACAACAACCTCTCGCTATCCGGCCGTTATTCTTGTCAGTTTTTGTCGGTAAGTCGATATATTTCGAGTTACCGTCGATATATTCCGATAATCGCTCATATATTTTTACGCATCTTTTCTATAGACGACTTTGCCATCTATTACGGTCATCTCTGCTTGTACTTCTTTTATTTCTTCTGCCTCTATTTCAAAAATATTGCGGTCTAATATCGTAAAGTCCGCTTCATATCCTTTTGTAATTTGCCCTCGCTTCTCTTCTTTTCCAATTGCATAGGCACTTCCTGTTGTAAATAAAGAGACAGCCTCATATGCCGTTAACCTTTCCTCTGGCATATAGCACACACCGTCAATAAAACTTCTGCGTGTAACAGCGCTATATATGCCTAGAAACGGATTCACTTGCTCAATTGGAGCATCCGAGCCCCCGTTACAGTGTAATCCCGCTTCCAGTAACGTCTTCCAAGCGTACGCATAACGAAGACGATGCTCGCCTAGTTTTTCAATGACTGATGGAAAATCCGATGAAACAAAGACTGGTTGTATATCAATAATGGCTTGTAAGTTTTTCATTCTTTCAATCAACTCTTCACGAGCTAGCTGACAATGAATAATGCGGTCACGTAATCCTTCTGCTGGCGGATACAATTCAAGCGCATCAATGACATATTCAAGCGATAAGTCACCGATAGTATGAATCGCAACTGGCATATGTAAATCTCGTGCTTTCTTCACTAATTCCGCAAGTTCTTCACGTGAGAAAATCGCAACCCCATTCGTTTCCTTCGCATCTTCATACGGTTCACTTAATAATGCTGTTCTTCCGCCAAAAGAACCGTCAGAAAAAATTTTCATTGCCCCAAATTCAATATAATGCTCATTTTCATATTCCTTTCGTTCCTGTGCTACTTCATGGTGAACGAGTAAATGTGCTTTAAATGGCATTTCCTTTATGACATGAGAAAACGCATTGTGCGTTTTTCTAAAACCACCGTAATAATTCAAATCTTCCGTATGCCCACCAACGAGACCATATTGCCAGCAATCTTTAATCGCTGTTTGCAAAGCGCTTTGTAAATAAGCTTCATCAATTTCAGGCTGCACATGTTTAATTAACTCTTGTCCTTGTTCATATAAAAGCCCTGTTAACATATTTGATGAATCACGGCCAATTTTCCCGCCTTTTGGATCTTCTGCCTTTTCTGTTATATTTGCTTCTTGCAGTATGTATGAATTCACCCATGTAACGTGACGGCAAACTCTCTTTAATAAAATGGGATGTTCTTTCGAAATTTCATCTAAATCACGCGCGTGAACATCTTTCGTATCTGTAAAGTTATTCTCATTCCAACCTTCTCCAATAATCCAAGAACCTTTTGGTGCTTCTTCTACGCGCTTCCGAACGAGAGTCAGCACTTCGCTATACGATGTACAATTTGATAAATCTAGACGAAGTAATCTCTCCCCGTGACCAATAAGATGCATATGGCTATCAACGAGGCCTGGAATCATCGTTTTGTCTTCTAAATCGTACAATGTAACCGCAACATATCGGTTTTCTAACTCTTCTTTACTTCCAACATCAACGATCATACCGTTTTCAACGTAAATAGCGTCCACTTTTTCATTTTCTTCTCTCATTGTGTAAATGGTGCCACCATACCAAATTTCCCCCATATATTTCATCTCCTTTATTTTTTATTGTATAAAAAAAGCACCATTTCAAAACATGGTGCTTTTCTAAACATTACTTTTGTTCAGTAGTAGACGTTGTAATTTGCCATTCAATATTAAATTTATCTTTTACTTGTCCGTATGCTGGGCTCCAGAACGTTTCTTGAAGTGGCATAATAACTTCGCCACCCTCTTGTAACTTATTGAATACTTCTTTCGCTTTTTCCGCGTTACTAATTTGAATTGCAATTGTTACTTGAGATCCAATTGCATGCCCTTTACCTGGGAATGTATCAGAAATCATAAGGTCCGTATTACCAACTTTTAAAGTAGCGTGTAAAACGCGCTCTTTTGCTTCAGCTGGAACCGGGTATTCTGGATTTTCAGGCATATCACCAAACGTTTGCATGACTTCTACTTTTGCATCTAACGCCTCTTTATAAAACTGTACAGCTTCTTGCCCACTACCATCTAAAACTAAGTACGGATTAATACCTAAAATCATACGGACACCTCATTTTTTAATTTATAAAATCGAACTTACGTTCGTTTTTATAATATCATATGCTTAATACTTCATTCAACTATTTATTTCACTATTTTCAACATTATTTTGACGGAATCTCCATCTCTTGTTTTCTAAGCTCAATACGGCGGATTTTTCCAGAAATCGTTTTTGGTAGTTCATCTACAAATTCAATTTTACGAGGGTATTTATATGGTGCAGTAAGTTCTTTGACGTGTTGTTGGAGTATTGGAATTAATGTTTCTTCGTTCTTTTCTATATTCTCTCTTAATACGATAAATGCCTTCACGACACTTCCGCGAATTTCATCAGGACTTGCGACAACTGCACATTCTCTTACGTAAGGATGCTTTACGAGCGCATCTTCTACTTCAAACGGCCCGATTGTATAACCAGAGCTAATAATAATATCATCACCGCGCCCTTCAAACCAGAAATAGCCTTCTTCATCTTTCTTCGCTTTATCACCAGTAATATAATAATCACCGCGGAATTGCATCGCTGTACGCTCATCGTCTTTGTAATATTGTTTAAAGAGGGCTGGCGTTTCAATGTGAACTGCAATATCACCAACTTCGCCTACTTTAACCGGAACACCTTCCTCATTTACGATATCAACGTGGTTGCCTGGCGTTGGTTTTCCCATTGATCCTGGTCTAATATCCATCCCTTTCATTACACCAACAAGCAATGTATTTTCCGTTTGCCCATAGCCATCTCTCACTGTAATATGAAAGTGCTTTCGGAACGTTTCAATGACTTCTCTATTTAACGGCTCACCTGCGGATACAGCGCTATGTAACGCCCCTAAATTGTACTGGCTTAAATTTTCTACCTTTGCCATTAATCTATACTCAGTCGGCGTACAACAAAGCACATTCACCTTATTATCGTCTAATAAATTTAAATACGTTTTCGGTTCAAACTTACCGTGGTATACAAATCCTGTTGCCCCTGATCCTAGAGTTGCTAAAAACGGGCTCCAAATCCACTTTTGCCAGCCTGGACTAGCCGTCGCCCACACAACATCATTCTCTTCAATTCCGAGCCAATTTGGAGCGCTCGTACGTAAATGAGCGTATGCCCACGCATGCGTATGAACAACACCTTTTGGATTTCCTGTCGTTCCTGACGTGTAAGATAAAAAGACCATATCTTCTTTATCTGTCTTCGCCATTTCTAACATATCACTCTCTTTTTCTAACGCTGTTTTTAAATTAATCCATCCATCTACTGACTGCTCGCTCAGAACGAATTTTTGAAGAGAGTCCATCGCTTCTATATCATCAAACTGTCCAATGTACGGCTCATAACTTACGATTGCTTTTACTTCCCCGTGTCCAATACGGTATTCGATATCCTTTTTACGTAACATTTCTGAACTCGGAATTACGACAAATCCTGCTTTAATCGCAGCGATATACGTCATGTATGCTTCAATTAAACGAGGCATCATAATGAGGAGCTTGTCCCCTTTTTGCAGACCACTCTTTATAAAAGCGTTTCCAATTTTATTTGCACCTTTCATTAACTCAGCGTATGTAACTTCTCGTCGATTCCCTTTATCATCTTGCCAAATTAAAGCAAGCTTCTCTTTATCACCTGTATATTTCTCTATTTCAGAAACTAAATTATAAGACGGCGGTGCCAACAATTCTTCTCTCTTCATAAACATCCTCCTTTTTCTTTATGCCTCCCTTATATAATAAAGAATTTTCTGTAAATTTTGAACCCTCTTCTTTTGACAAATTTTTCAGTTCTGTCGAATTGGTAAATGAAATTATATCGAGAGTTTTTCAAATACATCGACTTACCGACAAATGGCGACACAACATAAAAAAGAAAGAGCGGGAGAACCCGCTCTTTCTAAGCCATCTTATATGAGATTATTTTTGGAAACCGCCTAATTGTTGCTCAGCTAGTGAAACTAGACGTTTAGTGATTTCACCACCAACAGAACCGTTAGCGCGAGCTGTTGCATCAGCTCCAAGTTGAACACCAAACTCTTGAGCGATTTCGTATTTCATTTGGTCTAATGCTGATTCAGCACCAGGAACCGCTAATTTATTTGTGCTACGTGACATGTTATATCACCTCCTTGTGAGTATAGAGTGTGATAAATAACATGACTTCATACACGGTTTATATATGGTAATTTATGGTTTTAGAAAAGTTCTTCGAATTTTTCTTCTTCCGCCACTACTTCTACCGTTTGCAATACCACTGTTTCTTTGTTTGCTACAGCTTCATCGATTAATGGTGTGAAATCGTATTTCGCTTCAAAACGATTCGCTTTTTCACGCTTCGGCTTCGTCGCTGGGCTTGCTGGTGTAAATACTGTACAGCAATCTTCGTACGGACGAATCGAAATATCATATGTGCCGATTTCTTCAGCGATTTTAATAATTTCTAATTTGTCCATCGTAATAAGCGGACGAATAACTGGATAGTTCGTTACTTCGTTAATCGTATGCATACTATCTAATGTTTGACTTGCTACTTGTCCAAGACTTTCACCAGTCGTGATTGCTAGCGCGTTACGCTCCTCTGCGATACGCTCTGTAATACGCATCATCATACGGCGCATAACTGTCATTGAATAGCTAGATGGGATTTCTTTATTAATTGTTTTTTGCACTTCTGTAAATGGAACAAGGTGAAGTGTTACACGTTTACAGTATTTCGTTAACTCTTGTGCTAAATCGATTACTTTTTGTTTCGCGCGCTCACTTGTGAAAGGTGGGCTATGGAAGTGAACTGCTTCCACAGATACGCCGCGTTTCATCGTTAAGTACGCTGCTACTGGGCTATCGATACCACCAGAAAGAAGTACCATTACTTTTCCGCCAACGCCAACTGGTAAACCGCCAGCTCCCATACGCTCATCGCACATAATATAGCTATAACCACTGCGAATTTCTACACGTACATTTACATCTGGATTATGAACATCTACAGTAATATCTTCTGTATTTTCTAGAATGTGTCCACCAATCTCAGGTAATAATTCCATTGTTCTCATTGGGAAATGCTTATAAGAACGGTGTACAGTAATTTTAAATGTTTTCACATCGCCTTTTACTTGTAAGAAAGCTGCTAATGCACCTTTTTTAATATCTTCTAATTCTGATGGTACTTTCATCGCTAAGTTAAACTTATGAATACCAAATACATCTTTTAATCTTTCAGATACCGCTTCATGATCTTCGCCATTTAATTGGATATACATACGGTCATGTGTTGCATCGATTTTAATATTTGGGAATTTTTTCAGTTTAAACTTCACGTTATCTTTTAATGTGCTTACAAATTTAGAACGGTTCTTACCTTTAGTCGTCATCTCTCCATAACGAACTAAAATATATTCATATGTCATCATATTCCTTTACCTCATCACTTCATATAATTTTGGCATCGTCTCTTTCACAATACCTTCAAATTGCTTTACTTCTTCCATCGTGTTTTCTGGCGCCAAACTAATGCGAATAGCACTTGCAGCAGCGGCATGCGGTACTCCCATTGACACTAACACTCTGCTCACTTCATTTGCTTTTGAAGAACAAGCAGATTTCGTTGATACATATACACCGTGCTCTTCTAAAGCATGAACGACCACTTCTGGTTTTAAACCTACAAATGATACATTTAAAATGTGCGGTGCTGCATATGCAAGCGACGTATTAATCGTTACATCTTCCATTTCTTTAAAGAAACGAACAAGCTCTGCTTGTAAACTTTGCAAATGAGCTACCTTTTCTTTCACTTGTTCCATTGTCATGCGAAGTGCTTTCACCATCGCTACAATGCCAGGTAAATTTTCTGTACCAGAGCGATACTTCAGCTCTTGTTGACCACCTGATAAAATTGGATCTAACCTTACGCCATCACGTACATAAAGAAGACCCGTTCCTTTTACACTGTGGAATTTATGTCCAGATATTGAGCAAAGATCAATATGAGAAGCGTATAAATTAAGCGGTACTTTTCCTATCCCTTGTACATGGTCCACATGGAATCTTATTTTCGGATAATTCGATAATAAAGTTCCAATTTCAGCAACGGGCTGAATTGCTCCAGTCTCGTTGTTCACGTGAATAATTGACACAAGAATCGTATCTTCACGAAGCGCTCGTTTTACATCCTCTACCGATACAACACCATGCTCATTAACCGGTAAATATGTTACATCAAAACCGAGATCTTCTAATTGTTTATATGCTTCAAACACAGACGCGTGTTCAATATTTGTTGTAATGATATGTTTACCGCGCGAACGATTCCTCATCGCTATTCCTTTAATCGCAAGGTTATTTCCTTCCGTTCCACCTGATGTGAAAATAATTTCAGAAGGTTTAACGTGAAGAAGCTGCGCTGCAATTGTTCTTGATTGTGTTAATAGACGCTCTGCCTCTCCTCCAAGCGAATGAATAGAAGAAGGATTCCCAAAATATTTCCCCGCAACCGTTACGTACGATTGAAGAGCTTCTGGATATGGCTTTGTCGTCGCACTATTATCAAAATAGATCATCGTTCTTCCCCTTTCAGCGCTGTCACATCATATAATCATATCACAAATACGTGTCATTACGCTAAGACTACTCAAAGGTTCCGTTATATTTTAAAACGAATAACCTTACTGTATTCCGCTCTTCATTATAGCAACATCGCCTGCAAAATTACACAAAAAAACAAACCCTTATGAAAGGGTTTGTTCATTGTCTACATATTCAGCTATTTTTTGAACAACGCCAGGCTCAAGTTGCTCTAGTACAGAAGCCGCTTGTTCTAAAGCTGCATCGTATTGATATTCACGGAATAATTTCTCCGCATAATTTAAGCTCTCTGCAAGGTTTTCATCATGACTGCGGTAACGATTACCGTATTGAATTAATTTTTCAACTAAATACGCTTGTCCAATTAACTCTTCTGTCATTTCAGCAACACCATTAACAGTTGTGTAAGCTTCTTCTAAACTGCTATTTACAGCATTCATATTTAACGGCTTCACTTCTAATTGCTCATATACAGCTTGCATTGCCATTTGTCCTCTTTTTAAATCTTCCATAATGCTCTCTGGAAGACCTGGCAAATTCGACTTTTGCATAAAGCGTTTCGTTTCGAAAATAGTATTTCGCATTTCTTGTAACTTCTCACGTGCTTCAAATTCTTCTTTGCGCATCGTTTGCAGCATTTCTTTATATTCTGCATGAAGTACTTTTAATGTTTCACATTGCTCATAAATCTCTTCTAGTTCCTCACGAATAATAGAGAAGGCAATATCTTGTTCCGCAACGCGTAATTGCAGCATTTCAAAACGTTTCATTAAAATGTGCATTTGCTTTTCAATTACTTTTTGAGACTCAATGTCCTTATCTTGCAACTGATAGCTTTGTTTCACAAGCTGTGTTTCTGCTTTTGTTTCAATCGTTTCAGTGCGAATTTCTTCTAAGTCTTCATAAACAGAAAGTGTTTTTTGCTCCACATAATGTCTCGCATGTACTTCTTGTTCTAGTTGATCATAGAAGCTATCTAAACTCGTTTTTAAGTTTTCTACTTTTTCAGCCGCTTCCGTTATGTGAAGCTCCTGTATATCCATTAAACATATTTGTAGTTGTTTCTTCATATCGCGAACTTCTTTAGGGATTTCCAAATACTCTAATACATAACCTTGTCTTACCATGTCATTATGTCCGTGTAATAAATCTTCCAGCTGAACTGGTAACGTCGCTTGACACTCTACCAATAAATCTGGAATTTGGTGAATAATGATTTCTAAATCTGCTAAACCTTCTTCCAAACTAATAACAATTTCTCTCGCTTTTAAATAGTCACCATTATTTGTTGCTTCTTCAAAGGTTTTAAATTTCTCAGATTCAGCGTCTAGCATCTCTTCAATTTTCTGCTCTGCTGCTCCATACATATGTCTATGAGCAAGAACACTCTTCTTCATACTACGATATGTATCACGTAACCCTTCGATTTCCGAGCTATTTTTTTCATGGCTTTCTAACAATTGCTGTAATTCATTTAAAATGTCTGTAATACGATTATCAGCGTCATCTAAACCACTTATGGATTCATTCATCGCATGCTTTGCTTTTCGGAAGGAGAATTGCGAGGCGAATTTTCGCGCTTGCGCTAAATCTTTTTCAGCTTTTGGAATGGTTGTTGATACAATTTCATCCCATTCTTCACGCCATTTACCAAACAGTTCTTCTGTTTGACCCGTCATATTTAAATCTTTCACCCGTTTTAGTTCATCTGCCACAGGTTTATCTTTTATCTCTTGTTTCCACTGCTCAAGTGCTTCAATATCTTTATATGAACGATTTCTTATCACAAGCTCTATCATGAGCAGCACTAGAATAGAGCTTACTACAATGATAACGATCGTCAGGATAGAATCCATGCAAAAAAGCCTCCTAGTTATATCTCTTTTTTTGTCCGTTCCGTTTATGAAATGGAAGGCATTATGTATAAAAAGGGAATTCCCCTATATTTAACAACTAACAATGTACTAATCATACCATGTAATGGTTTGTTTTTGACCTAGTTTTTTTTAAAATTTCATGTTTCTTTCAATGCAATTGTAATCTTTCTCAATATTCTGTTTGGATTACCTCTCATCATCAAATGAATGAACTAAATACCCTTCTTCCATATGAGATGCGAAATATATTTTACGTACAAGTGGCGGTTCAATAGAAATCGCATGCACATTTCCTTGTCTTACCGCTTGCTCTACTAATATTTCTGGAAGTAACGTAATACCAAGTCCAGCACTGACCATCGCAAGCATCGGTTCTGCATAAGAAGTTTCAAATGCAATAATCGGTTTCGCACCTATCCCTTGAAACAGATTCGTAATCATTTTTCTAACATCACAGATTTCTGGGTATACGATTAACTTTTCATTTTGCAAATCTTCCATTCGAATTACTGTTTTCTCTTTATAAAGATGATCACTTGAAACGACACACACAATTTTTTCTTCTCGTATTTCTTTTATACACGTAGCACCTTCTACTACTGAATCGATGAACATCGCTTCAATCTTCCGTTCTTTAAAAAGTCCTATCAGTACTTTCGTATGCTCAATTTTCCATTCTATTTCGAACCCGTCACCTAATATATCTTTACATTTTGCTATGTAATGTGCTGCTAAACTTGGTAATATCCCTATAGAAATGTTCCTCTTCTCTTGAAACTTCTTCATTTCGGCTTTCACTTCATGTATGTGTCCCAAAATCGGTAACATTCTTTTTATAAATAACTCTCCAGCCTCCGTTAACTCCACTCCTTGCGCGGAACGCTTCAGTAAAGTAACTTCTAAATCGGCCTCTAACCTTTGAATTTGTTTACTAAGCGCCGGCTGAGAAATATGTAAAATTTTACTCGCCTTTGATAAACTTCGCGTATTTTTCACTTCAATAAACGATCGTACTGCCTCTAAATCCATCGTACACACCTCTAACAAAAAGTTATAACTGTCATAAAAAATCGATATTTCCTTCTATAAACAATTACTCTTTATACTTATTTCATCAACTTACTATAACGAAATGTAAAGGGGAAAGATACTCTTGAACAAAAAACAAATGCTACTCGGATCCCTCCTATGCTTACTTGCCGTAACGGCTTGGGGATTTATGTTTCCTGTCATGGCAAACGCCTTACAGTTTATCGATCCGTTCTTCTTCACAACGATTCGCTATGGATCAGCAGCTATTATTTTTCTTATTCTGTTATTACTTACCGAAGGGACAAAGTCACTCCGCTTAGAAAAGAAAACACTTTCGTTACTTTTTTACGGAACAGTCGGTTTCGCAGGATATGGTTTTCTCGTTTTCTACGGACAACAACTTGCCGGACCGTCTGGAGCCATCCATGCCGCGATGATTCAGTCTCTTATGCCACTCATCGCTTTATTATTGCAGTGGATAACTAAAAACAAGCGCCCACAAAACTACACTTTCCTTTGTATATTCGTTGCACTTATCGGTGTTATGCTTGTCATTTCAAAAGGAAATATTCACTTATTATTTGGAGCTGCCAGTCACCTCTCAACAAATATACTTATGCTGTGCGGCGTTACTTGCTGGGTCATTTATACAAACGGTGGTGCTAGTTTTCAATCTTGGTCGCCACTTAGGTATACGACGTTAACTTGTTTATTTGGCTCAATTTCACTCATCACTATCGTCACTTTTTTAACTTATACAAACGTCGTTACTGTACCTTCACTATCGACAATTATGAACGTTCGTTTTGAACTCTTATATATGTCTATTATTGCAGGCGTTATCGCAGTATTTTGCTGGAACGCAGGAAATCGCTATATTTCATCTATTAACGGCATATTATTTATGAATTTAGTTCCTGTGCTTGCACTTATCGGTTCCATCTTTCAAGGTTATACAGTCGAAAAAATTGAAATTGCCGGAGCTTCATTAACAATTATCGCGCTATTATGCAACAATTTATGGCAAAGAAAAGAAAGCACAGAAATCCCCACCTCCGTTCGTTAGGTGGGGATTTCTCACATATGAACAGCTCTTGGCCATTCCTGATACATATTCGTTATACATAATGTTTGTTCCATCCATTGTTCAATTTCTTTCGTGTACATTTCTAAGAAAAAGGTCTCAGATGGAAAAGAATGCAGCACTTCTGATATATATTGCGGATATAAAAACGGCATATTCATCATGCCTTTTAATTGCGTCATAAACATTGTAAAAGATACCTTCTTAAACTCTTGTTTCATTTGTCCTTGTCTAATTACTTGCTCTATATAATATCTTTCTTTAGAAAAATAAACGGTCATCACTTCGCGAATTAATGTCGTATCAAGCGACAGCTCTCGGTAAAAGAAACGTGTCAGCTCCCTATTATCAAATTGATATCGTAAAATCCCGCGCACCATTTGCACCATTACATCTTTAGCCGACAAATACTCCCTCTGTTCAAAGGATGTTTCAATCACATGAATATACCCTTCTAAAAAATTAGTAATAAGCTGCTCTAATAGGCCCTGCTTTCCAGCAAAATAATATGAAATATTCGCTACATTCACATCCGCTCGCTTTGCAATGTCTCGCACCGACGTTCCATCATACCCTTTCGTGTTAAACAACGATATTGCCGCATCGATTACTTTTTGTTTCGTCTGTTTCATGCGCTCACTTCCTCTCACTGAACAGCTATAGTGTAAATTTCTTGACTTTTAAGACAAATTCCTTTAATTTTCTATCGACAAAGTCATGTGAAATACATCGTATTTTGCTAATATTTTACACATCTCGATAAAAAAGGAGCTGTTTCCATGTTTACTAAAGAAAGTTATGCAGGATCTCGCGTGCAGCAATATGAGACAGTAATAAAACAACTGGATGCATTATTAACTGGCGAATCAAACGTAGTCGCAAACTTATCAAATGCGTCCGCATTATTAAACCAATTTTTAGATCGCGTTAATTGGGTTGGCTTTTACGTAACAGAAGGAAATCAGCTTGTTCTTGGACCATTCCAAGGAATGCCTGCTTGCGTGCGCATTCCATTTGGACGAGGCGTTTGCGGCGTTGCAGCTGAAACAAAAACAACGCAGCTTGTAGCAGACGTCCACCAATTCCCAGGGCATATCGCTTGCGACAGTGCTTCAAATTCAGAAATTGTCGTACCGATTATTAAGGATGGGAATGTCATTGGTGTACTTGATATTGATAGTCCTGAAAAAAATCGTTTCGACGAAATAGATCAGCGCTATTTAGAAAAGTTTGTGGAAACACTCCTAAAACATATGTAACAAAAAAGAGCTAGTTATCGATTAAGTACATGACGTACAAAACCGATAGCTAGCTCTTTTTTTATTGATTACTAACAGTAGATATTTTCTTTAACGCTTGCTCTAAATCAGAAGCGATATCCTCCCACGATTCTAAACCGACAGATAAACGTATTAAATTATCATAAATGCCCATTTCTTGTCTTAACTCAGCTGGAATCGCAGCGTGCGTCATCGTTGCCGGATGCTGAATTAACGTTTCTGTATCTCCTAAACTTACCGCAATTGTAATAAAGTGAAGCTCATTAATAAACGCCTGCGTCTCTTCTTTCCCGCCTTTAATTGAAAAAGATATAACGCCGCCCCCACGTTTCATTTGGCGAGATGCTAACTCCCCTTCTGGATACCAAACACCTTCTACCGCATCATGATTTTTTAGGAACGATACAATTTTTTCCGCATTATCACAATGGCGGTCCATTCTTACCGCTAGTGTCTTTAATCCGCGTAACAATAACCACGCATCAAACGGCGCCATAATACCGCCGATATCTTTTCGCATCGGGCGAATCTTTTCAGCTAACGCTTTCGTTTTACAAATTGTTACACCCGCTACAACGTCACCGTGACCCCCAATATATTTTGTCGCACTATGAACAACGGCGTCACAGCCAAGTTCAAGCGGTCTTTGTAAATAAGGTGAACAAAACGTATTGTCAACAATGACAAGTAAACCATTTCTCTTCGCAACCTGAATCACTTGTTTTAAATCAATTAATTTCATTGTCGGATTAATCGGTGTTTCAACGAAAATAAGCTTTGTATTTGGGCGAATTTTATTTTCAATCTCAGCCTCTGTCTCCATATCACAAAACGAATGCGTAATCATAAATTTTTCTTCCAACACTTCCAAAAAGCCGTACGTGCATCCGTATAATCCATTTGAACAAATAATATGATCTCCAGCTTTTAGAAAACCAATTAAAGTTGCGGAAATAGCTGCCATACCGGATCCGAAAGCAAGCGCTTCTTCTCCTCCTTCTAACACCGCCATACGTTCTTCAAATAATTTCACAGTTGGATTTCCAAGTCTTGAGTAAATATAAGATGGATCCACTCCCGCAAAACTCGCCTCTCCTTGCTGCGCAGTCTCAAATGTAAATGTAGACGTTTGAAATAAAGGCGGTGTCAAACTTCCTTTATGTTCCTCTGATGTATAACCGTGATGAATTAACGCTGTCTCCATATGCTTCTTTTTCATAAAAACATCCCCTTTTATGTTTTTATTGCCGCATATTCACCAACAAAAATTTGATGAACGTTTTTACCACATTTTATGTAAGCGTTTTATTTGTGTTTCTATCTCTTCTTTTATATCGTTTTAAATTCCTTCTTGTTCATTTCCAAAATTTATATGCATAAAACAAAAACGTACTCGCTTGACGAAACTCTGGGTAAAAGATATAATAGCGTTTGTGTAAAATAAAAAGGCAGCCTTGTAATGTGAGTTTATCGTTTGTATTTTGTTCCTCTGCGGAGGTGTATCTCGTAACTCCCTGCTGCTGGAGCGAAGGTACATGAAAACAAAATGCCCGTAAATATCGATTACGTCTGTTTTTATTTTACGTAAATAAAAACATTTTAAAGGAGGAGTCAACTATGGCTCGTTATACAGGTCCAGCTTGGAAACTGTCTCGTCGTCTTGGAATCTCTCTAAGCGGCACAGGAAAAGAATTAGAAAAACGCCCTTACGCACCAGGTCCTCACGGTCCTAACCAACGTAAGAAACTTTCAGAATACGGTTTACAATTACAAGAGAAACAAAAACTTCGTCACATGTACGGCATGACTGAGCGTCAATTCCGTCGCACATTTGACCAAGCAGGTAAAATGCCTGGTAAGCACGGCGAAAACTTCATGATCCTTCTTGAAGCTCGTCTTGACAACTTAGTTTACCGTATGGGCTTAGCTCGCACTCGTCGTGCAGCTCGCCAATTAGTAAACCACGGTCACATCATGGTTGATGGCGCTCGCGTAGATATCCCATCTTACCGTGTAAAACCTGGTCAAACTATCAGCGTTCGCGAAAAATCTAACAACCTTGTTGTTGTTAAAGAAGCGATCGAAGTTAACAACTTCGTACCAGAATACTTAACTTTCGATGCTGACAAATTAGAAGCTACTTACACTCGTCACGCTGAGCGTGCTGAGTTACCAGCTGAAATCAACGAAGCATTAATCGTAGAGTTCTACTCTCGTTAATGACAAAAAGCCAATCCTGTGGATTGGCTTTTTTCGTTTATATATAAAATAAAATTATTTATTTTCCTCTTTCTGAACATATACATAAGCATCTTTCTGCTCTTTATGTACATCCACCTTCGAATTCTCTGCA
This sequence comes from Bacillus cereus group sp. MYBK245-2, assembly GCF_051916145.1. Classification (NCBI taxonomy): domain Bacteria; kingdom Bacillati; phylum Bacillota; class Bacilli; order Caryophanales; family Bacillaceae; genus Bacillus; species Bacillus cereus group sp. MYBK245-2. Next base: position 277,060 of record NZ_JBQAGB010000004.1, read on the forward strand.
AGCTGACCCGCATTTAGCAAAGAAAAAATAATGAGCGCTTCTAGTGACATTTCGTTTTACCACTCCTTTCTAGTTGTTATACATTTATCATACCGCTTACATGTGATTTCCGTATGAACTCGAAAAGGAGATTACAACAAAATGGTTACAAGTATATGAATGCACGCTATAATAACCATAAAATAGGAGGTTGATTCATTGTGACGATAAACCAAATGGTTCAGTTAGGCAGTGCATGTATGTTGTTTATTACTTCCGCGCTTATTAATTGGTATCAAGGAAGTAATTTAATAGATGATCCTGATGAATGGAAATATAGCGCTAAGTTTACGAATTACTTCAAAGGCACCGTTTCTAATTACGAAGATATTTATCAAATCGATTTCTTTATATACGCAGCAAAATTTTATCCAACAGCATTTATTGTTATGCTCATTAGCTTACTTTATATGCTCGTATTAATTCTTCATATTCTATTTACAAGAACTCATAAGGCAATCTAAATTCATACATAAAAACCCCGAATCATAAACTTTTCAGCCTATAATTCGGGGTACTATTTGTTTATATTCGTTTCTGATTAGTAACGAATTAAGAAATATTTCTTTTTACCGCGGCGAATGATTGTGAATTTACCTTCGATGCGGTCTTTTTCTGTTACAACGTAGTCTAATGCTTGTGTACGCTCACCGTTTACGTAGATTGCACCGTTCGTTACATCTTCACGTGCTTGACGTTTTGATGGAGAGATTTTGCTTTCTACAAGTAAGTCGATTAATACTGTATCTTCTGCAGTACGTTCTACAGATGGTACGTCTTTGAATCCTTGCTCGATTTCGCTTGCAGTTAGTTCTGCTACAGAACCGCTGAATAATGCAGCTGAAATTTTAATCGCTTGCTCTAATGCTTCTTCGCCGTGAACAAGTTTTGTCATTTCTGCACCTAATGCTTTTTGTGCTGCACGTTTTTCTGGTGCTTCGGCTACTTGCTTTTCAAGCTCAAGAATTTCTTCATGAGATAAGAATGTAAAGTATTTTAAGTATTTAACAACGTCTCGGTCATCTGTGTTAATCCAGAATTGGTAGAACTCGTAAGGAGTTGTTTTCTCTGGGTCTAACCAAATTGCACCGCCTTCTGTTTTACCAAACTTCGTACCATCAGACTTAGTAACAAGTGGAATTGTTAAACCGAATGCTTTCGCATCTTCTTCTGATTTACGGATTAATTCAAGACCAGCTGTAATGTTACCCCATTGGTCACTACCACCGATTTGTAGGCGGCAATTATGGTGTTGGTATAAGTTTAAGAAGTCGTATGATTGTAAAATCATGTAACTAAACTCAGTAAATGAAATACCAGTCTCTAAACGAGATGCTACTGTATCTTTTGCTAACATATAGTTTAAACCGAAGTTTTTACCGATATCGCGTAAGAATGAAATAACATCTAAGTTACCAAGCCAATCATAGTTGTTAGCCATTGTTGCTGGGTTGTCCACGTTTTCGAACTCTAAGAAGTTTGAAAGTTGGTTTTTAATGCTTTCTGTGTAGTAAGCAACTGTATCTTTCGTATTTAATGTACGCTCTGCTTTTTTACCACTTGGGTCACCGATCATACCAGTACCACCGCCAACAAGTGCGATTGGTTGGTGACCAGCTAATTGGAAACGACGTAACATTAATACTGGTAACATATGACCGATGTGTAAGCTATCCGCTGTCGGGTCGAAACCACAGTATAATTTAACGCTTTCTTTTTCTAATAATTGCTCAAGGCCCTCAGCGTCTGTTTGCTGATTAATTAGACCGCGAAATTCAAGATCTTGTAAAATACCCATATCCTACATACTCTCCTTTAAGTTCATTACTGGCGTGAAGGTTAAAAACATAAAAAAATCGCCCCTTCAAATAAGGGACGATTTTGATTATCGCGTTACCACCCTAGTTGCAGACCAAAAAAAGCCTACCACCTTATTTACATAACGGCTTAGCACCGTCTCTTCCCTTTTGAATACAATTCAATCGAAAAAAGATGCTCTAGGGGCGTAATTCGCGATCATCTATGTGCTGATTTTCACCGGCCATCAGCTCTCTAAAACAGGGAAATGATCACTACTTCTCCCTTTCCACGCTCAATTATTCATATACTTTTCTTTATACCATCATTTATATAGGCGTGTCAAATAAGGGTCGGATTTCTCTTCTTACCGACCCTTTACAACGCCATAAAGAGTATCGTAATAAGAGAAAGAATTGGAACCCCAACTAATAACGATACATGAAACACAACTGATAAATCATTCCCAATTGTCGCTTCCACAGGATCTTTCGCCGGGGAACCAAGAAACCCGATTAATCGATCGAATCGACTTACCGTTTTTGGAAAGTCCGGTACTTCTACATGGTCACTATCTAAATGCTGTTTTAATTTATATTCACTCTTAAAGGGATTTTCGCTCAATTTCATCCACCTCCAGCAATTGTTTCAATTTCTTTATCCCGTTATGGAGTCTCGATTTCACTGTTCCAATCGGAATGTTTAATATCTCTGCAATTTCTTTTTGCTGCATATCATGATAATAAGAGAGAATAAGGACAGCTCGCTGGTCTTCCGGAACTTTCAAAATTGCTTCCCTTACTGTGAGCCGATCTTCGTGAGAAAATTCTTTTTCCTGAATCGGCACTAAAAACGGCAAAAGTGTACGCCACTTTTTTCTCCTATTTAATTTATTAATCATAAGACGATAACCAATTTGAAATAAATACGTTTTTATTTTTCCCTTTTCAGGTTCATACATATGTTTCTTACGCTCTAGCGTCAAAAACGTATCTTGGACAAGGTCGATACTCAATTGTTCATCTCGGTTAAATCGATATAAAAATGTGTATAGCGCTGGTTTGATTAAAATATATAGTTTTTCCCCAGCCTGCTTATCTCCACTTTGATACGCAAGCATGAGCTCCTCCTCAATCCCAATCTGCGCCATGATTTTTGATCTCCTTGATACCTTTTAACGTTAACGAAATGCGGGAAATTAAATAGCAACTTGCGACAATAATCCATACTTGTGATTGATTCGTAAAAAATTGAACGTACGGATTTTGAATTGTCTGGCCGGTTGAAACTAAAATATTTAACGCTTGCACACATATGCATGCATACACTGCCAGGCAAGCCGAAATCGTATCAAATACATTCCAGCGAAAATATACTTTTGTTTTTGTAAAATCAATTTTATATCCTTTTTTCCGTACTATATGCTTTCTATCAAACGGAATAATGATGGAAAACATAACAATCATCATAACTCCAGCTGTGATCATCGACACTTTAAATCCGATTGGCATCGGTAATAGTAAACCACAAGAAAATACAGCTATAATTCCAATTAAAGCAAAAGTAAGAAGTAATTTATTAGACATAAAAAAAGCCTCCCTCATCTATTCTTTCATAAATGTATACAGACGAGGAAGGCACTTCGTTCAAATATTATTTTATTTTTTCAGCCATAATCTTTTATCCAAACCAGTCCTCTTTAAATAGTACATAATGGTTTTCCAAAAATAGCTCATTGTATTTAGGGAATAAGCGTTTCACTTGATTCTCTAATTTAAATCCTATTTGCTCCATAGATCTGCATGAATTGATATTTTTATCCCATGCCTGTGCACGGATCTCATCCACATCTAAAGTTGAAAATAAGTAATTATATATTAAATTCCTTGCTTCTCGATTGACACCTGTACGCCAAAACTTACGTGCAATCCGCTGAGCCTCTGCACTCACAATTAACTTTTTATTTTCATTCACCGTTGGCACAGAAATCCAATATGTCCCTATCATTTCCTTTGATTGTTTCATTATAATTGACCAAGCTATAATCTCTTCCAAATTTTTATAAGTGTGTAACAGCTCTTTCATTTCATTACTATCTTTCGGGATCGTATTCGCTGTCCAACGATGCATATCAGGATCTTTCATTACCTCATACCACTGTTTGTAATCCTTTTCCGGTTCTATAGAACGTAAGCACACTATGTCTCCTTCTAAATTTGGTATCTTCATCTACGTTAACTCCTTTACTATTTACAAAAAGAAAGGTCTGAACATTATTTCGTTCAGACCTTTCTCTCTTAATCTTCCATCGTTGATAAGTCACCTGTTGGTAAGTTTAACTCCCACGCTTTTAATACGCGGCGCATAATTTTACCGCTTCTCGTTTTCGGTAATTTATCTCTAAATTCAATTTGTCTTGGCGCTGCATGAGCTGCTAGACCTTTCTTTACAAATTGACGAATTTCTTCTTTTAATTCTTCAGATGGTTCGTAACCTGCACGAAGCGCGATAAATGCTTTAATAATTTCGCCGCGCACCGGATCAGGAATACCGATTACACCAGCTTCTGCAACGGCAGCATGCTCGATTAATTTGCTTTCTACTTCAAATGGTCCAACGCGCTCACCTGACGTCATAATTACATCGTCAATACGCCCTTGGAACCAGAAGTATCCATCTTCATCCATGTATGCAGAGTCACCTGATACGTACCAATCGCCTGGCATGAAGTAAGACTCATACTTTTGTTTGTTATTCCAAATTCCACGCATCATCGCTGGCCAACCTTTACCAATTGCTAAGTTACCCATTGTGTATGGAGGCACTTCATTTCCTTCATTATCAACAATCGCTGCTTTTACACCTGGAATTGGTTTACCCATTGAACCTGGACGGATTTCCATACAAGGGTAGTTACAAATAACTTGTCCACCTGTCTCTGTCATCCACCACGTATCATGAATACGAAGTCCAAATGCGTTCATACCCCATCGAATTACTTCTGGATTTAACGGTTCACCAACGCTTAATACGTGGCGCACTTGTGATAAATCATATTTTTTAATTGCATCTTGTCCAGCACCCATTAACATACGGAACGCTGTTGGTGCGCTATACCAAACTGTTACGCCGTAATCTTGCAGCGCTTCATACCAAGCTTCTGGACTAAAACGTCCGCCTAAAATAACATTTGATGCTCCGACTAACCACGGTGCGAAAATACCGTAAGCTGTACCAGTTACCCAGCCTGGGTCAGCTGTACACCAATATACATCGTCTTCTTTTAAATCTAATACCCATTTCGCCGTTTGATAGTGCTGAACCATTGCGTTTTGCGCATGAAGCACACCTTTTGGCTTACCAGTAGAACCAGACGTGTAATGTAGAATCAAACCGTCTTCACGGCCTAACCATTCGATATGTAATTCTTTTGAAGCTTGTTCGAATAAAGGATTGAACGCTACTGTCTTACCGCCTTCTTCTACATGATCCCCAACAAGGAAAACTGTTTTTAAAGCTGGTAAATCATTTAATGGTACACGCTCTAACAATTCAGGTGTTGTAATTAACACTTTTGCTTCGCTATCTTCTAAACGATCGCGAACTGCGCCTTCCATAAATGCTTCAAATAACGGACCAACAATTGCCCCTAATTTCACTGCACCAAGAAGTGCGAAATATAACTCTGGGGAACGCGGCATAAAAATAAAAACGCGATCGCCTTTTTCTACATCACCATAATTTTTTAGGACGTTTCCTGCTTTATTAGAAAAATCCTTCATTTCCTTAAATGTATACTTCTCTTTTCGCGATCCATCTTGATAATAAAGGGCTACTTTATTCTTTCGATCGGATTTCGCATGCTTATCAATTGCCTCATACGCCATATTTACTCGGCCTGTTTCATTCCAAGTAAAGTTTTTATTAACCTCTTCCCAGTTAAAATTTGCGTATGCCTCATCATAATTCGGCAAATTATTTTCTCCTTTAATGACAGGAAGCGTTTCTACTTTCATACTTTACATCCCCCTCCTATGTATTCTATTATCTATTATAATAACATTATTTAAAATTTTCAGTATATTTGTTGATTTTTAGACAAATTTTTAATGACAAATTTCGATTCACATCGCATATATTATAAAGTACGATATGAATAGATTCACAAACCCTCAAGGTGGTGAGCAATACATTGATTCATAAAAAAATATATAATGCTAGAAACTTAAAAACAGCGAAAGGCACTTTAATTATTGAAGGGCCTGTCTCTACACATAACTTAGAAATGTATGAGTTTCATCCAGACTTAATTGCGTTTCGTCCTGCCGAGCAGCAATATAAAGCAATTGTCGAAATTTCTAAATTGCCAGAAGCTCGTCTCATTATTGCTAGACATGACCAAACGATTGTTGGATATGTTACATACTTGTATCCTGATCCACTTGAACGATGGTCAGAAGGAAAAATGGAAAACTTAATTGAACTCGGGGCAATTGAAGTTGTCCCAGCCTTCCGTGGTTGCGCTGTCGGAAAAAACTTATTAGAAGTTTCCATGATGGACGATTATATGGAAGATTACATTATATTGACGACTGAATATTATTGGCACTGGGATTTAAAACAAACAGGCTTAAATGTTTGGGAGTACCGAAAAGTAATGGAAAAGATGATGAATGCTGGCGGGTTACAATGGATGGCTACAGATGATCCTGAAATTTGTTCACATCCTGCTAACTGTTTAATGGTCCGCATCGGTAAACGCGTTGATACGGATTCTATTCAAGCATTTGATCGTCTACGTTTTCACAATCGTTTTATGTACTAATAAAGGGGGCAACTGGAATGATTGTAGAAGAAATTATGAATCAAGATGTAGTGACATTACATCCAAACGATACAATCGAAACAGCAATCCGAACGATACGTACGAAAGGCATTCGGCACATTCCAATTGTCGATCAAAATAATCATGTCGTAGGCATTATTTCTGATCGGGATGTAAGAGATGCAAGTCCGTCTATTTTAGATGAACAAGTTTCACTCGATATGCTGAAGCAACCGCTTGAACTGATCATGAAACATCCTGTTATGACTTGCCATCCTCTCGATTTCGTTGAGGAAATTGCTACTTTATTTTTTGAAAATAAAATTGGCTGTCTTCCTGTTACAAAGGCTGGAAAGTTAGTCGGAATCATTTCTGAATCGACTGTACTGCATACGTTAGTGAAATTAACAGGGGCACATCAACCGAGTTCACAAATTGAAATTCAAGTAAAAAATGAACCTGGTATTCTTGGAAAAGTCGTTGCTATTTTTAGCGATTTACAAATCAATATCGTGAGCGTTCTCGTCTACCCAGCAAAAGATGAGAATGATAAAGTACTCGTTTTCCGCATTCAAACGATGAATCCGCTAAAAGTGATTGATGCACTTGAAGCAGAGGGCTACCGCGTATTATGGCCGAACATTATGGGGATGCAAGCATGAGTAGCGCGTTTATTTATTCGGATGACTTTCGGGGCTATTCATTTAGCCCTGATCATCCTTTTAACCAACTGCGCGTCACACTTACGTATGATTTATTACAAAAGGGTGGTTTCATCTCTCCTTCCCAAATCATTTCACCAAGGATGGCTACAGATGAAGAAATTGCCTACATTCATACAGAGGAGTACATAAATGCGGTAAAACGTGCTGGAGAAGGTAAGTTAGAAAAATCAATTGCGATGACATATGGACTCGGAACAGAAGATACACCGATGTTTCCAAATATGCACGAAGCAAGCGCATTACTCGTTGGTGGTACGTTAACAGCTGTCGATGCTGTTCTTTCCGGGAAAGTAAAACACGCGCTTAACTTAGGAGGCGGCTTACATCATGGCTTCCGCGGCAAAGCATCTGGCTTTTGCATTTATAACGATAGCTCTATCGCAATGAAATATATTCAAAAGAAATACGGTTTACGCGTTTTATATATTGATACAGATGCTCATCACGGTGATGGTGTACAGTGGTCTTTTTATGACGATCCTAACGTATGCACCATTTCACTACATGAAACCGGTCGATATTTATTCCCTGGAACTGGAGCTGTAAATGAACGTGGACAAGGTAATGGTTATAGTTATTCTTTTAACGTTCCACTCGATGCTTTTACAGAAGACGAATCTTTCTTAGATTCCTATCGAACTGTCGTAAAAGAAGTGGCCGCATACTTTAAACCGGATATTATTTTAACGCAAAATGGCGCTGACGCACATTACTACGATCCACTTACACACCTTTGCGCAACGATGAATATTTACCGTGAAATACCGAAGCTCGCTCGCGAAATCGCTAACGAATATTGCGAAGGTCGTTGGATTGCTGTCGGCGGCGGTGGCTATGACCACTGGCGCGTCGTCCCAAGAGCTTGGGCACTCATTTGGCTCGAAATGAACAACATCCAAAACATCTCAGGTTATCTCCCTCCAGAATGGATTGAAGCTTGGAAAGGACAAGCAGAAACAGAACTTCCCCTCACATGGGAAGATCCAGACAACATGTATAAACCTATCCCCCGCAAACCAGAAATTGAAGAAAAGAACGCATTAACTGTAGCGAAATCCCTTGAAATTATTCGGAATAATATGACAAAATCTTTGTACTAAACGAAAAGGAGGCTCGTTTTTGAATAGCCTCCTTTTATTTATAGGTTGCTATTATTGTCGTTTTTTGTCGGTAAGTCGATATATTTTAATAATCGCTGATATATTTCAAGTTGCGCCGATATATTTTGATAATCGCTGATATATTTCAAGTTGCGCCTATATATTCTAATAATCGCTGATATATTTTTATGTACTAACGGACTTTATAAGGAAAGGTCGTGATATTATGTGGACACAACAAATGATCCACACGAAACGTGGCACATTTGAACTTTTTACAAAGGGAAATGGCGAACCACTTTGCATTACACATCACTATTCACAATTTAATGAAACGGGTGATTACTTTGCGGATGTTTTCACTTCTACGCATCGTGTATTCCTCATTAATTTACGAGACGCTGGTAACTCTGTAAAAGCCAATTCAGAAAAAGAATTAAGTATGACTGAAACCATTCACGATTTAGAAGCGATACGAGAATCTTTACAACTTCCAATATGGCATTTCGCCGGCCATTCAACAGGTGGTATGCTCGGACTTTTATACGCGATTACCTATCCACATTCCTTACAATCATTAGTCGTGGTCGGAGCCGCAGCAAGTAACTACACGGAAACACCATTTTGTATTTATCATCCAGAACATCCGCAGTTTCATTATATGCAACAACTCATCGAAAACTTAAAAAGCCCTCACCTTACAAATGAAGAACGAAAAGAACTAGCTACTAAGAGAACAAAATTATCATTGTATAAACCAGAAAACTACAACTCTTATTTTGATAAACCGATCAAAAAAATAATGTCTGCTAGCCGAATGAATGCTTTTTCTCACGAATATCCAGCATTTAATTTACGAGAACATTTACCTTCTATGAAAACAAAGACACTTATTATATGCGGAAGACACGATGTGCAGTGCCCAATTCAGTATTCTATCGAGATGCATGAGGGTATACGTAATTCTATTTTTGTGACATTTGAAGAGAGTAACCATTATCCCTTTTTGGAAGAAGCTGCTCAGTTTACTTCTACTACTCGAACATTTTATAAATAGCTACATCAGTACCGTTATTATTAAGGAAAGCTCACAGTCTCTGTAAGACTATGAGCTTTTTTCAAAAGAAGTATTTCAACTAGTAACAATTAAAAGAAGAACACACAAAACCACTAAACCTAAATCAATAAATACTGCCTTTTTATCTCCTTCTTTTAAACTTATTAGAAAACTAGAAACTATTTTAATTGCAAAAAAGACCATCATAAATAACCCACCGAAATGATCATTCGTAAAATCTTCATCATAAAACATTTGTATTGCACCGATAATTAATAAGATAAGTATGATATTGGTTCCAATCTTTAGAGCCTTGTTTGATTTATTATCTTTTAATATATCCCCCAAAATGTAGCACGCCCTCTCAAACTATCTTGTGTGTTGGCACAGATGTTTTATCCCCTTTTACATTTTAACATAAATTACCTTATATATACTTTTACTTACAGTTATAGACATGCACGGCAATGATAATGTTTCCTTCATTGCAACATGCTCATAACTTTAAAGAAATAGAGAATGACTCGCTGGAAGGACATAAGTAAAAGCTAATTTTTGCCTTCCTCCCCCACCCTATGCTACATTTAACCCGTTATATCAATATGAATAGGGTGGGATTACATATGAACAAACCTAAAATTGGGATGATTGGACTTGGAAGTATTGCACAAAAAGCTTATCTTCCAACACTTACAAAAGAAACAGATTGGAATTTTGTAGGGGCGTTTACACCTAACGCGGAGAAAAGAAAACAAGTTTGCCAGCAATACCGCATTCAAGACTTCCATTCTATTGAAACGTTAGCTTCGGAATGCGATGCAATCTTCGTTCATAGTTCAACTGCATCGCATTATGAAATCGTTTCTGAACTTCTGAAAAAAGGAATCGATGTTTACGTTGATAAGCCGCTAGCTGCTACAGTAGAACAAGCTGAGAAACTAGTTGAGTTGAGCGAAAAGTATAACCGAAAGTTAATGGTCGGATTTAATCGCCGATTCGTTCCTATGTATGTTGCAGCAAAAGAGCAAGCTCATAATATTTCATGGGTTCGAATTGAAAAACACCGCACAAATAAAGTCGGACCATATACGTACGACTTTACGATGTTAGATGATTACTTACATATTGTAGATACCGCTCGCTGGTTAGCTAACGATGAGCTTAACGTCGTTCATAATATGATGCAAATCAATGAAAAGAATGAACTTCTTTACGGACATCATACATATACAACGCCAAGTGGACTGTTACTTTCTACCGCAATGCATCGCCATGCCGGTACAAATTTAGAACAAATTGAACTTGTCACAACAGGAAAAATCATTCGCGTAAAAAACATGAACGCATTTGAAGTTGAGCAAGAAAATGCAGTTTCTCAAATTGGTTCCCCATCATGGGATACGACGTTAAAACAACGTGGTTTTGAAGATGCTGTTCATCATTTCATTGAATGTGTGCAAGGAGATACAAAGCCTATTGTAGATGGATTAGAAGGATTAAAAACGCAGCAAATGTTGCAATCTCTTCTGAATGATGTAAACAAAAATTAAAACGGATACATTTTTCAGAATTTAATTTCATTCCCATTCCCTCTTTATTTCTCACGCAAATTTCTATAGAATATGTTGATAGGAATTATAAATTTCATAATGAATCGTGGAAAGGATGGGATTAACACATGTGGAACGAGTTTAAAAAGTTCGCTTTCAAAGGGAATGTCGTTGATTTAGCTGTCGGGGTTGTAATCGGTGCTGCATTTGGTAAAATCGTTAGTTCTTTAGTAAAAGATGTTATTACACCATTACTTGGTATGGTATTAGGTGGCGTTGACTTTACAGATTTAAAACTTACATTCGGTAAGTCATCTATTATGTACGGTAACTTCATCCAAACTATTTTTGATTTCTTAATTATTGCAGCGGCTATCTTTATGTTTGTTAAAGTGTTCAACAAACTAACATCTAAAAAAGAAGAAGAAAAAGAGGAAGAAATTCCAGAACCAACAAAAGAAGAAGAACTTCTTAGCGAAATTCGCGACTTATTAAAACAACAAAACTCTTCTAAAGATAGAGCATAATTGAACGGATAAAAAGGCATGTCCCGAGAGGAACATGCCTTTTTTATATGCTATAACGTTTCCGAATTCATATGAATAAATAAAATAATACCAGCAACCATAAGTACCATAATACTACTTGCAAATAGTGTAATCCCCATAAACATTAAACTTGTGCTCATATCCACCGATACACTTTCAATAAAAATAGAAATTACATACGTGATAAGGGCAATTCCTGCAAGAATACTTCCTGGAACAAATCGCTTTAAACCATTTTGTTTTAACGTCATATATGCAAAAATAGCAGTCATACAAAGCGTAATTATCCAAAGAACGATCATCTCTTCTCCCCCCTCACAAGCCTTTTCTTTCTATTATACATGACATTGCCCTATAATAGTTAAATTTGCACTTATGTGACATATAACAAGGAACAATACCATTTTGTAGCGAAGTCACCAATAAGCCATATACTCGGGAGGATTTCAATTGGAAGATGATATTGTAGGATACTTTAAACAAGTAGAGCGATATGATTATATTATAATTGACTTAGACAAAAAGTTTTTTTACATGGAAGTTGTGCAACTAAAAACAAATATAACTTCGCTAAAAATATCACTTAACTTAGATAAAGATGAAACTATTATTGCTGGCAATGTGAAACAATATGATCCTTCTCGGTTAGAACAATTCATACAAAACTTTAAACACACTGCACAAACATGTCTTGAACATAATTTACGAAGTCCTGAAGAACTTTTTGCATTTTGGAAAGGAAATTGACCACCAGAAAAATGGATATTTTTCATATATATTGATATAATTACCATATATATATTCTTTATAAGGGAGTGTTCATAATGATTTGGATTTCACTAATCGTATTAGCCTATTTCATCATTCTCGTCCCAATACAGTATAACTACATTAAAATACTCAAAGAAAAACAGAAGAAAATGAATATGTCACAAAACGAACTATATGACAATATGTCTTATGAAGAATCCCAAATACATTACCATTACCAAAGTAACGTATTTACAATACCTGCTTCACTTGTCGCAAGTATTATTTATAGAGTGAAACATGCAGCATAATATGTACGCTGTAAAATTATTGTTTGAATCTGTTCATTCTGGTGAGTCTGATCCTACGAAAATGGATGAGCATTATGAAGAAAATCACGATACACTTTTTGAAGAAAGTATTATTCTTGTTAAGGCACACAGTTTGGAAGAGGCCCATGCACTAGGTGAACAAATCGCTATACAGTCTGAGCATACGTACGATAATATGTACGGTGAGCAAGTAACGTGGGCGTTTCGAAAACTATTACATGTGTTTGAATTAGACGATACACCATTTGAAACTGGAAAAGAATTATACGCAAGATTTTTACACGTTAAGAAAAATGAAACGGTGGATACTATAGTTCAAACATACTATCCTGAATATAAATAAAAGCTCACAGCAATCGCTGTGAGCTTTTTTATACTTACTTCGTTGAATCTCTAAATTGGATACGGTGAGGTAAGATAACAGTGTGATCTTCCACTTTTTCTTTGTTCATATACTTTGTTAATAGACGCATTGCTACTGCACCGATATCATACATCGGTTGTACAACTGTTGAAAGTTGCGGACGAACCATTAATGCAAGGCGTGTATTATCGAAACCAAGTACTTCTACATCAGTTGGTACGTTTAATCCAGCGTCTTGTGCTGCGTGGATTACACCTAGTGCCATTTCATCAGAAGATACGAAGATTGCTGACGGCTTCTCATCAAGGCCCCAAAGCTTTTCGAATGCTTCGATACCTGAATCATATGTGTAATCTCCATCTATTACAAGATTTTCATCATATGAAATACCTGCTTCTTCTAGAGCTTTTTTATAACCTTGTAATTTCTTCGCGCTTCCCGCTTTATCAATGAAAGGACCAGAGACGAAACCGATACGCTTATGTCCTTGTTCAATAAAGTGCTTCATTGCGTCGTAAGCTGCTTGTGTATAATCAATGTTTACTGATGGCGTTTCATTTTGCTCATCAAATGACGCTGCTAATACGATTGGTACTGGAGACTTTTTAAATTCTTCAATGTGAATGTCTGTAATATCTTCACCCATGAAAACAATTCCGTCCACTTGTTTTCCAAGCATCGTATTTAATAAATGGAACTCTTTCTCTTTGTTTTGGTCAGAGTTACTTAAAATGATGTTATATTTGTACATTGTTGCGATATCTTCAATTCCACGAGCAAGTTCTGCATAAAACGTATTTGAGATATCAGGAATAATAACACCTACTGTAGTTGTCTTCTTACTTGCTAATCCACGTGCTACCGCATTTGGGCGGTATCCTAAACGATCAATTGCTTCTAATACTTTCTTTCTTGTTGTAGGCTTTACATTTGGGTTACCGTTCACAACGCGTGACACGGTAGCCATTGAAACGTTCGCTTCGCGCGCTACATCATATATTGTTACGTTCATCTCATCGCACACTCCTTCTATTTTTGCTATCTATTTTTATGTATCGGTTACTTGAATGAAAAAAAGACATCAACTCTATTTGCAGATGCCACCAATCGTCCCGAGTTCTTCCTTTTACTAATGATACGATAAAAACGCAGGGTCATACAATATTTTCCCGCAAAAGTTTCGAAAAAATTCGCTTCTTTTCTCGTATTTTCGTATTTTTCATGAAAAAAAGGGTATTTTTTGTAAAAATATAGATGTTTCATAAGTAGAAATCTTATTTTAAGCAGTACGCTAGCTAGTAATTGAAATTTATATCAGCGATTTTTTGAATATATCGACTTACCAACAAAAATCGACAATGATAGGGGTAAATTGAGATTAGTACAGCGGAAATATGGAGCGTATTACGTGACGCCCTGTCCCATCGTCCCCTTTCATTTACAGTAAAAAAAGACAGTTTAAACACTGTCTTTTTTTATAAGAAGGAAACAAACGGTTTATCGCTGTTTTTCTCTTTTATAACAATTGCCTCAATTTTATTCTCGGACTTTATCTGCAATTGTACTTTTGCATCTTTCGGTAATTGGTCTAACATACTTTGAGCGGCGAGTTGAGTAAGAGCCATTAATTCTGTTTTACCGTTATATTTAATAACAATATCCATATTTAATGTATCCATTTGATTTTTCTTATAAGAAACTTTAGCATTTACTGGGATAAAGTCTCCAGGAGAAAAACCTTTCATTGCCTCAGCAAATTTATTTATTTTTTCATTATCTTCTCCATGTGCTTGTGTAAATTCATCGGAAGGATATGAATACGCTTTTTCTTCAATTGCATTCCAATTTCCAAGGTTCGTATCATTCTTTTGAACGGTAGCACTAGCAATATACGTGCCATTTTTTAAAGAACTTGTACTTTCTTGCTTAAAGATAGCAAACGTAATTGGAGATTTATTATACTTGTCATTTTTATGAATAGCTTCAATAAGTTGCTTAGCAACTTCAGTCCCCTTAGACATTGCCTCTTCATTGGATACACTTGAAGACATAGCTAACCCAATTACAACGCCGGATAAACTTAATTCATTTGAATTCTGTTTCCCGAAATAGTCTTGTTCTATAATATTTGTCAAAACAGGTGCTTCTACTTTTGCGACTAGTTCATCAACTAACTTCTCAGGAATATACTGATTTAATTGAAGCACATGGTTTTCTGTATCAAATTGCTCTTTTGCAATATTCATTAAACCATTTTCATACTCTGCTAAATCTAATTTAGAATTTGTTTTTACATTAGCTGTATTTATAACCTTTTGTTCTTTTAAAGGAATTACAGTTCTATAATAATCTTTAGAAACAGCAGTTCTCGGAATCATACTTTTTTCTTTCGTATCCTTTTGTATAACTTCATCCTTCTTACTAATCGTATCATTACTACAAGCTCCTAGTAATAAACTTACGACCGCGAAGGATAATGCCATTTTCTTCATTACTTAAAACCTACTTTCAACAATCTAGTTATTTAATTTGAACTAATAACAGTGTACCATTAAATATATTTCAACAAAAACAAAAAAAAGAAGCAAGCACCTTTCGCTTGCTTCTTTTTACTTAATATTCTCTTCTAAAACATCTTTTTTAATGTTCCAATGAGACGTATTCCATACTACCATCCCATCTTTTATGTATAACACTTGCGGAGATTCATGTTTCATGCTGTACTGTTCTGCAACACGATTCGAAACATCTCTCGCATCTTGTACGTATAAGTAGTACGCTGGTACCGCTCTTTCTTCACTACAATAAGCTTGAAATTCTGTATAGGCACCATGACTAATCGGGCATGTCGTACTATGTTTAAAAAGAACATAAGGCTCGTTTTTTTCTATTAATACTTCGAGCTCTTCAATTGTTTCAAGTTTTGTCATATTCATTACGATTCACCTCTCATACGAAGTCTAGAGCGCTTCTCTTTCTTTTCAGCTTTTTTCTCAAGTCTTTCTAATTTACGCTCTTCTTTTTCAACCTTTTTCTCTTGTCTTGTCGCACGATAATGATTGTATACTTCAATTGCTGCGCTACTCCACTGTACAACTTGCGCTACTTTATCTGCATTATTTTCAATTTCGTCCGTAACAGACTCTGATACATTACGAAGTTTCGTATTTAAGGAATGGATTGTCGTTCCAATTCCATCTACACCCGATACTACTTTATTTAATGATTGTGACTTCTGTTGAATGTCATCAGCTAACGCATTTGTTTTATGTAATAATTGCTCCGTCTCTACGCTAATTCCTTGCATTTGCTTTTCTAAACCTTCTAACGTGCTTGCAACGTTTTCTAACGTCTTCTGAACCGATAACAACGTTCTGCATACATACACTACTAATACAGCGAAAGCAACCGCGATAATAGCCGCACTTACATATAAAAGAACTTGCATTTCATCACTTCCTTTATCTTTTTCATACTTTCTCCTATTATACAATCATTTTCCGTTTCGTTCTAATCCCTATCTTTTCATTAGAATTTTCATACTTATTCGTTAACTTTAACATAAATGATTCAACAAATTCCACTAAGTAGGTTACAATAGGAGAGGATACATAATTAGTAGGGAGGCTTTACATATGAAAGATCCACGCATTGAAAAGTTAGCATACAATTTAATTAACTACTCTATTCGCTTACAAAAAGGCGAAAAAGTATTAATTGAAAACTTTGGCTTACAAAAAGAACTTGTAACTGCACTTGTAAAAGAAGCATATGCAGCTGGTGGTTTCCCATTCGTTTCTTTAAAAGATCATCAAGTAGATCGCTCTTTATTAATGGGTGCTACTGAAGAACATTTTGAACAAATCGCTGCGTATGAAGCAAGCGTAATGAAAGATATGGACGCTTATATCGGTCTTCGCTCTGGCGATAACATTAACGAACAAGCTGACGTGCCAAGTGAAAGAATGCAAATTCATGGTCAAACAGTTGGTAAGAAAGTTCATAGAGACATTCGCGTTCCAAAAACACGCTGGGTTGTTCTTCGCTACCCAAATGCTTCTATGGCGCAGCTTGCTAAAATGAGCACAGAAGCTTTCGAAGACTTCTACTTCGAAGTTTGTAACTTAGACTACGGTAAAATGGATAAGGCAATGGATAGCCTTGTTACATTAATGAATAAAACAGATAAAGTGCGCCTAACTGGTCCTGGAACTGACTTAACATTCTCTATTAAAGACATTCCAGCAATTAAATGCTCAGGTCATCTAAACATTCCAGACGGTGAAGTATACTCTGCACCAGTTCGTGATTCTGTTAATGGTACAGTTTCTTACAACACGCCATCTCCTTACAACGGTTATACATTTGAAAATGTACAACTTAAGTTCGAGAACGGCCAAATCGTTGAAGCAACTGCAAACGATACAGAGCGCATTAACAAAATCTTCGATACAGACGAAGGCGCACGCTACGTTGGTGAGTTTGCAATCGGCGTAAACCCATACATCTTACATCCAATGGGAGACATCCTATTCGATGAAAAAATCGATGGCAGCTTCCACTTCACTCCTGGACAAGCTTACGACGATGCATGGAACGGTAACAACTCGAACATTCACTGGGATTTAGTGTGCATCCAACGTCCTGAATACGGCGGCGGCGAAATTTACTTCGACGACGTACTAATCCGTAAAGACGGACGATTCGTTGTACCTGAATTAGAAGCTTTAAACCCAGAGAACTTAAAATAATGAAAAACGCTCGGGATTTTTTCCGAGCGTTTTTCATTTCTTACCTGCCATTTCTATTTTCACATGTGGGTTCTCTTTCTCAATAAGCGCCAAAAATTCATTCATATGTTGCGGCATCGCCACCATATGTACTTTATACGCATTCGTCGTAATTTCTAGAGACTTCCCAACTTGACGAATGATTCTTATCTCTTTCAATACGATATCATCATTTAAAATACCGTACTTTAATACACCATTTTCTACTTTATGCTGTTTAATAAATACTTCCCAAACGAGTGGTACATTTACAAGGAAGCATAAACCCATTCCAATTAACGCTGTCATCCACTGCTCTTTATTTGTGACAATCATGACAAGTGGATACACAAACATAAAAGCTAACGTGAGACAAACGAAAATGACTACTGACTTACTTCTTTGAATCGGAAAGTTCATATACGCACCCCCTAACCTAAATTATACCACTTTTTCCATTTTAGTTCATAAAAAAAGGCCATTTTTGAATGACCTTTTACACAATGTACCTATAGAATTTCTTATCTACCTGTAACACTGGAAAGTTTTTCGGCAATTCGTCTATACTCACACTTTCAAAATCATTCTTTTCATAAAAGCGATGTGCTGCTAAAAATTTAACTGTCGTTCCTAAGTAAATGTCTTTCAGCTTTTTATTCTCAGCCCACGAAATTGCTGTTTGGAGCAACTTATGTGATGCGCCCCACTCTTTTCCGCGAAATTCTTTTTTTACGAACATTTTTCTTAACGCTACTTGATGATTCCCAATATCTAATAAAGCTACTGTTCCAACTACTTTCCCATCATAAATTGCTACCCAAAAGTTCCCATGATTCCTTTGATAGAACGTTTCTATTTCAAGTAGGTCTGGCTGCTCTTCTTTCGTAATGGGAACATTGTACTCTTTTTGCTGAATATGAACGATAAGATCTACTACTTCATCTTGAAACGTACTTTCATACGGAATAATGCGTATCTTCTCGTTCATCGAATCTCCTTCCACTCTGAAGCTAGTAAACTATATACTGCGACATCATGAAAATGATCATATAGCCATTCTTCATCTCTTAAAACACCATCTAACTTAAACCCTAAACGTTCTGGAATAGCGCGACTTTTCACATTTTCAACACCGCATCTAATTTCCATTTTATTTAATTTTAAATTCTCAAATGCATAGTGAAGTACAGCCTTCACGCTACGCGTCATAATACCTTTCCCGCCAGCATCTTCTGCCAGATAGTAACCGAGACTTGCCGCTTTCTTCCCCCAGCTCACTGGATGAATACCTACCATCCCAACGAGCTTTCCTTTATAACGTATGCCACTTTCAAAACCGTCTCCCTCTGCAAACTTCTTTAACCACATCGGACAAATCTCATTATAAGCATCAGCAGATTTCGTCCCATCTACCCAAGGAAGCCACCTTCTTAAATGATTACGGTTTTGATTTATTAATTGATATAGTTCCTCTTTATGATGCTTCTCTAATAACTGTAATTCAATTTCGTCGTCTACTCGGAGTGTGAACATGTTTTTTAGCTCCCCTTTTTATTTTTCTTATTATTCTAACATTTTCGGGTGAAAAATGTTAAATATTCACACTTTCCTTTGTTTTTATTTGTATAAAACCTGAAGAACACAATACTCCCGTAATAACTAATATCATCCCTATACATTGTGCGGGTGCTATATTTACTCCCTCTACAAAAGAAATAATCATTGTAACTACAGGCACTAGATTAAAAAATAAAGATGTCCTTGCTGCACCAATTTGAGCAATTCCATTATTCCACCATAAGTAACCAAGCACACTCATTCCAATTGCCATAAAGAGAATCGCTCCCCATGCCAACAAAGGAATTTCTAAAACTGGTACTATACTTTTTTGTGTAGAAGATATGATCATAAAGGCAAGTGCACCAATAGTCATCGTATATGTCGTCGTTTGTATTGGGCTACCAGTTTTAATAAACCTTCTGCCTAGCACGCCGTATAACGCCCAGCAAATATTCCCTAATAAAATATAAAAATCCCCTTTTGAAAATGATAAATGTTGTAGTATTGTAAACGAACCTTGTGTAAGTACAAAAACAACGCCAATTAATGCAAGTAACATTCCAACACCTTGGCGCTTCACAATTTTCTCTCGTAAAATGACACTTGCTAACAGCGTCGTAACGAGAGGATTTGTCGCCATAATAAGTGCACCATTAACAGCTTCTGTATATTTCATTCCTAGAAAGAAAAAGAAGTTAAAGCCGAATACACCAACAATACCTAGCAAAAGATAATAGGTCCTATTCTGCATCCATCCTTCCAAATCAAAATCTTTTCGTATTTTTAACAAACATAACATCACAAATGCAGCAATCCCAAAACGCCATGCTGCTATATGAATTGCTTCGAAATACTGCACTGCATATTTCGAAGCATTAAATGTCCCACCAGTAAATATCGCAAAACCTAATAACTGCGTATATACTTTATTTTTCATTGCCGGCCTCCAAGTCTTTTTCTTCTAGAAAACCGTAATAAATTTCTAACTTCTCCTCCGTTAGCTGAACAACTTTTTGCAATTGTTCCTGCTGTTCTTTTAACCTTTCTAAATGAGTTGTTAAAATTGAAATTCTCTTTTTCACTTTCGCTGGTACTTCCTCCTTCCTCTGCCTAATTTCTTCTATAATGCATCCATCACTTGCAAACTCAGCCATCTCTTCTAATGACATTCCAGTTTGTTTTAACGAATATAAAAATTTTAATAGACGCACATCACCTTCTGTATATTGACGAATCCCGCTATTTCGCGTTGGTGGTGGTAATAATCCTAATTTCTCATAGTAACGTAAAGTATGAATACCCATCCCTGTTAATTTTGCCACTTCACTGATTTTATACATAATCTCTCCCCCTTGTTTTTACATATTCATCTTACAACCTAGAGTTAACTTTAGGTCAATGCGTAAATAAAAAATAACTATATATGATTGATATATAGATACGTATCATATATAGTTAAAGTATGGAAAAAAATGATAATTTTATAATTCAATTACGTAAAGGTGTTTTTGATCTCGCTATTTTGTCCTTAATAAGTAAACAACCTATGTACGGATACGAAATTACAAGTGCATTACAAGAAATCCCTGTATTTCATATCCCCAATGGCTCGATTTATCCTATATTAAATCGAATTACGAAAAACAATTGGGCTGTTTCCTATTGGGAAGAATCTGGTGATGGCCCAAAAAGAAAATACTATCGCATTACAGACGAAGGGAGAGAAATTTTACATAGTCGCTTACATGATTATGATGCAGTGTATCAAGCTCTAATGTTACTAGCTAAAGGAGAGGATAAAAGATGAACAAAGAACAATTCTTTGCAAATGAACTCATAGCTTCTTTCTTACATGACCTTCACAAAGGTTTAATGAAATTACCTACATCAGCACGAGAACAACATATGCTAGAAATTAAATCAGATTTATACGAAAATGCATTACGTAAAGAGAGTGAAGGTATACCGTTAGAAATCATTCCTTCACAATTAATTGAAGAATTTCTTCCTCCAAAAGAATTAGCACGGGAAATTGCAGCAGAATATACAGACGTTATTGAAGAAGCACAACAATCTACAAATACATTTATTAAATATTATTCTGGCCTATCTATCGGTCCACTTGGCGCTCTATCAGTGCCTATTGTACTAGGCTTCATCAACATTTCAGCTAATTTGCCATTTGTACTAGCCTTTATAGCAAGTAACATTTGGTTTATCTGTAGAGAAAATCATTGGAATACAGACTTATTAAAATACTTTAAAACAATAATTTCCATTAGCTCAAGGCTTTTAATCGCCCTTCCGTTTACTTTTTTCGCAATTCGCATCATCATAACAAAACAATTCGATATGTTTTCATTCTATTATTTAATTGGATATGTACTTTTTAGTTCAATTTATA
The DNA here is from genome assembly GCF_051916145.1 of Bacillus cereus group sp. MYBK245-2. NCBI lineage: Bacteria > Bacillati > Bacillota > Bacilli > Caryophanales > Bacillaceae > Bacillus > Bacillus cereus group sp. MYBK245-2. The sequence goes on from NZ_JBQAGB010000004.1 coordinate 298,880, forward strand.
TTGTTTTGTTAAAACAACTCTACAAAAAGAATAAACAATACCAACCTATCAATGCTTTTTAAATGTATCGAACACAACAAAAAAGACGCACAGCCACCGCTATGCGTCTTTTCTATTACTTCTCTGCAACTTGAACTTCTTTTACGTAAGCTGCTTCGAATTTTTGGATGTCTCCTGCGCCCATGAAAATGAGAACGCCGTTTTTATGTTTCTTTAGTACATCCGTTGTTGTATCTGTAATTAATTCTGCACCGTCAATACGCTTTTGCAGATCTTCGATTGTTAATTCACCTTTGTTTTCGCGCGCTGATCCGAAAATATCACATAAGTATACTTGATCAGCTTTGCTTAAGCTTTCAGCGAACTCATCTAAGAACTTTTCTGTACGTGAGAATGTGTGTGGCTGGAATACAGCGACAATTTCACGCTCTGGATGTTTTTGACGAGCTGCTTCAATCGTTGCATTAATTTCTGTCGGATGGTGTGCGTAGTCATCAATAATAACCTGCTCTCCCATCGGCTTCTCATTAAAGCGACGTTTTACGCCTTCAAAAGTTGTTAACTGATGCTTAACTGCTTCTACATCAACATTTTCATAATGGCACAGCGCGATTACTGCTAATGCATTTAATACGCTATGATTGCCGTATCCTGTAATTTTGAACGTGTCATAGTACGTATTACGAACGAATACATCGAAAATAGTACCATCTGTTCTCTTTTGAATGTTACGTGCTTGGAAATCATTATCTTCTCCAAATCCATAGAAAATAACAGGTACTTTCGCTTGAATTTTTTGAAGTTCTTCATCATCTCCACATGCAATAATGCCTTTTTTCACTTGCAATGCCATCTCTTGGAATGCACTGAATACATCATTGATATCTGTGAAATAATCTGGATGATCAAAATCAATGTTTGTCATAATCGCATAGTCTGGATTGTAAGACAAGAAATGACGACGATACTCACAAGCTTCAAATACAAAATACTTACTATTTTCTACCCCATGCCCTGTTCCATCTCCAATAAGGTAAGATGTAGGGTGTGCACCTTGCATTACATGGGCTAACAAACCAGTTGTTGATGTTTTTCCATGTGCACCAGTTACAGCAACACTTGTGTATTGGTTCATAAGGTCACCTAAGAAGTGATGGTAACGATGTACTGGGATATTTAATTCTTTTGCTGCTACGATTTCTTCATGCGTATCAGGAAATGCATTTCCTGCAATAATCACTTGTCCTTCTTTTACATTACTTTTATCAAAAGGAAGAATCGAGATACTACGCTTTTCCAACGCTGTTTGTGTAAAGAAACGCTTTTCATAATCAGACCCTTGAACAGTATGCTTCATGTCATGAAGAATTTGCGCTAATGAACTCATTCCTGTTCCTTTAATTCCTACAAAATGGTAAACTGTCATCTTAAAGAACCTCCAACATTTCGAACTAATACAACGGCCTATCTATAAGACAGTATATGAATCTTTTCTTATTTTGGTAATCATCATACATTTTTGATGTAGTGAAGTTATTCTTCCCTTCACTTATCAGGATAAACTCGTACGTACTTCTTTTTTATGTCCATAACAAATCCATTATAGCAAAAAAGAAGCCGCTATACTATGATAACAGAAAAACTGATAGGGTCAATCACCTATCAGTTTTTCTCTCTTTTACATATCTTCTCTTTTTTCTAATTGAACACGCTCTAGACGTGGGTTTGGACGATATTTGCGACCAGCTTTCGCCTCTGGTTTTCCATTTAATTCTACGTTATCACCAGTAAAGCCAATATTCATTTTTAATAAGCTACTTCCTACTCCGTATATATCAACAGGTACGTTTTGAGCTTCAAATTCACGAATACGTTTCTCATCAAATCCACCAGTTACAACGATGTCTACATGCTGGAATCCTTCTTCATCAAGTGCTTTACGAAGTGCGAATACAAGCGATGGGTTTACACCACGTGGATCGAATGTTCCAAGTACTTCCGGGTGGCGAATGAAGTATTGATCAATCATCGTGCGGGACGTATCTACACGTACACCTTTTAATGTTGAACCAAATTCACGCGCTACGCGAAGTGCATCTGTAATGACATCATTATTGTAATCAATTAATACAACCAATTCATCTTCTGGGAATTTTTTATGATATGCTTTTGCCGCTTCCACAACATCACCATTAAACATTTGAATTAATGCGTGAGGCATTGTCCCCATACCACTTTTGCCCCACCATTCATTCATTGCATGCGTCGCTTGTGCGCTCATACCTCCGATGTATGCTGCATAACCGTCACCAGCTTGTTGTGTATAATGATCATCACGGTCTCCCATGAAAATAACTGGTTTTTCTTTATCTACGCTACGCGCAGCTTGGACAACGTTATATACGTTTGTCGCAACCGATGTACGACGAGCTAAAATCCCATCAATGACACCTTCTAAAAATCCGAAATTTTCATAAGGACCATGAATTGTTAACACTGTTTCAAATGGACTAATTTTATCGCCATCTTTTAAAGAGTTAATCTCAAGTTCCTCTGGATTTTTAGCAAATGTTTGTAGCAATGCAATGACTTCATCCGTTCCGCAAAGAACTGCATTTTCCTTTTGGAAAAATTGCATCGTTACAACACTTTTCGGGCGAAATTCTTCGATGATTTCTCTAGTCTTTAAAAAGTAAACGGCTGAAAACCAACCTTCTCCAACACGTTCGTCAAATTTAAATGTTTTATTTGTTAGTCTATTTATTTCACCTTTTAATTTTAATTCAATTTCTTTCATGTCGCTTTACTCCCTACTTTACTATCCAACATTTTCTCTTAGTATACAGCAAAACCGTTTACTATACATTTGTTTCCTGCATAGCGGCAAATTCATCCTCTGAAATAAGGACATCTCTTGGCTTCGTTCCTCTACCTTCAGAAATAATTCCTTGCGATTCCATCTCTTCAATGAGACGTGCCGCGCGATTATAACCGATGCGGAATTTTCGCTGTACAGAAGATGTGGACGCTCCCCCTTGTTCTACAACAAATTGACATGCATCAAGGAACAATTCGTCTTCCGACTCAGCCTGTTCTGTTTTCGCTAATAAATCCTCTTGCTTAAATAAGTAATTCGGTTTCATTTGCTTTTTCACATGATCAACTGTCTTTTCAATCTCATCATCCGATACATATACACCTTGTACACGAACTGGCTTAGATGTACCGTTCCCTAAGAATAACATATCACCACGGCCAAGTAATTTCTCCGCGCCCCCAATATCAATAATCGTACGCGAATCAACTTGAGATGATACAGTAAACGCAATACGCGTTGGAATGTTTGACTTAATTAAACCTGTAATAACATCTACAGATGGACGCTGCGTCGCTACTAATAAATGAATACCACAAGCACGTGCTTTTTGCGCAATACGACAAATCGCTTCCTCAACATCACCAGGTGCTACCATCATTAAGTCGGCTAACTCGTCAATGACAATAACGATATAAGGTAATGTCTCTCCCGGAATTTCTCGCTCACTTACAATCGTATTGTAACGAGTTAAATCACGAGCTCCTGCGTGCGCAAATAATTCATAACGGCGCTCCATTTCTTCAACTGCCCATTTTAATGCAGCTGTCGCTGCTTTTACATCCGTAATAACAGGTGCTACAAGATGTGGAACAGAATTGTATGGTGCAAGCTCAACCATCTTCGGATCAATTAACATTAACTTCACTTCATGTGGTTTCGCTTTATATAAAATGCTCGTTAAAATGGCGTTAATACACACACTTTTACCAGAACCTGTTGCACCCGCAATAAGTCCGTGTGGCATTTTTCGAATATCCGTTACAATTGGATCACCTGAAATATCAAGTCCAAGCGCAACTGTAAGCGGTGATTCGCTCTTTGTAAACACAGGACTTCTTAAAATTTCACGAAGAAATACTGGCTTACTTTCTTTATTTGGAACTTCGATTCCAATCGCACTCTTCCCTGGAATCGGCGCTTCAATACGAATATCTTTTGCCGCTAAACTTAGCTTAATATCATCACTTAAGTTTGTAATTTTATTTACTTTCACACCTGGATCTGGCTGTACCTCAAAACGAGTTACTGCTGGACCTTGCGATACATTAATAACATGTGCGCCAACGTGGAAATTATTAAACGTTGTATCTAATAATTCTTTCTGTTCTTCCAACCATTCCGTATTATCTAACGCTGCTTGCTGCGGAATCGATAGCAATGTTAATGACGGAATCGTATACGTCGGTGGTGTTTGCAATACATTTCGCACATCATTCTCTCTTTGATTTACAACATATGCTTTCTCTTCTACTTCCGTACTTGAAATTGGCTTTTGTACTTGTTGAGATTCTACTACCACTTGCTGCACTGGACGTTCTTCTACTTGTGGTTCTACTACTACTTGTTGCATTGGTTTTTCTTCTGTTTGTGGCTCTACTACTACTTGCTGCACTGGGCGTTCTTCTACTTGTGGTTCTACTACTACTTGTTGCATTGGTTTTTCTTCTGTTTGTGGCTCTACTACTACTTGTTGCATTGGTTTTTCTTCCACTTGTGGTTCTACCACTACTTGCTGCATTGGTTTTTCTTCCACTTGTGGTTCTACTGCCACTTGCTTCATTGGTTTTTCTTCCACTTGTGGTTCTACTGCCACTTGCTTCATTGGTTTTTCTTCCACTTGTGGTTCTACCACTACTTGCTGCATTGGTTTTTCTTCTACTTGGTGTACAGGCTTATTCTCTACTCGTTCTTTCATAGAAGGTTGCATTGCATTCGTTCTAGCCGCATGTCTTTCCACTAATCGCGCTCTATCTTGTTTCAACATAACAACATTGAATGGTACGTGACGCTTTTTCTCACGTTTAGGTTCTTCTTTTTGTACAACTGGTGGCTCTTCTGCGACCGGTGTTTCCTCTGCAACTGGTTGTTCTTCTTCAATCACTGTTTCTTCCACAACTGGTTGTTCTTCTTCAATCGCTGCTTCTTCTACAACTGATTGTTCTTCTTCAATCGCTGCTTCTTCCACAACTGGTTGTTCTTCTTCAATCGCTGCTTC